>CAYOIU010000050.1:0-17066 GCA_964404085.1 uncultured Desulfobacteraceae bacterium
CTTTTGCCGAATCGAAGCGCATTGTTAACGGGCTCAAAGAGATCAATATCTTCCTGAACCAGATCATTATCAACAAAATCCTATGCGATTCTTCCTGCGAACATATTGAAAAGGAATTGCGCGGAATTCCCATGCTTCAAGCTCCTTTTTCAGAAACTCCCCTGATCGGCCTGGATATCCTGACGCGCTTTCTGCAAGAAAATGAAGATATAATGATTCGGCAGCCCTTGAAAGTCCTTGAACAGAGCTTAATATAAAGAATACGAATTTCTGCTGAGGGGGCTTACTATGAAAACCATGGATCCCGAAATGATTCGGAAGATTGACGGGGTGCTTGACAGGGTCAAGGAGCCTGAGAGCAACCTTCCCGTTGGGGAACTGGGAATCATTCAAAAATTCCGGTATAACGAAAACAAGCGGGCGCTCTACATCGTCGCTAATACCTACACCAGCCGGAAGGCCTGTTGTTATCTCATTACCAAGTTGATTGAATCAGAGGTTATGAACCGTGTGAAAAACGAATTGAAAAAGGAATTTCCCGACCTGGCTATTCGTTTTGTCTAATTGATGTTTTCTTCTCCCTCCTGGACCGGATTTTTTGGCAGGGCCACCGTAAATACCCTGTTGGCTCCCTCCTGGGTAAAGGACAAAAGTCCTCCCATTTTCCGCAACAACTTGTAAGAGAGGGGCAGGTTTCCTCGCTGCTTGTCGGGATCAAAGGGACTCAGGAGCTCTTTCTCAATCCTCAGGTGTTCCCTGCTGAAACGAGTCCTGAACTCCACGTAGATATTCTCTTCTCCTTCGTAGGTTTTGATGCTCAGTGTTTCCCCCTTCCCCATTTCTTTCAAAATATTTCCAAGCAGGTCCAGAAAGACCTGCGAGAGCATATCAGGGTCCATGAATACATCTGCCATGGTCTTATCGAGGGTCAATTCGCTGCGAACGCCTGTCCTGCTCAGATCGTCACCAACCTGCTTCATGGACTGCTCCACGATCCGATTGACAGAACATGCCTGATAGGACATCCTAATTGGTTGCAGGTAGCCGGTCATTCTTCTGACGATATTCTCCAACCGCTCGCACTCACGGAGAATAATCTCCCCTTCTGAAAGTTCCGGGAATTTTGCCTGCATGCGTCTTGCAAACCCCCCAATTGACACCAGGGGATTTCGAATTTCGTGGGCCACATCCGAGGCGACTTCCCGCAAGATCTTTAATTTTTGTTTCTGTACCTCCGCCTTTTCCAAAAAGATACGATCGGTGATGTCCACAATGATCCCTTGGAGCCATTCCAGGCTGTCCTCCACACCGGGTTCACGGGGGATGGATTTGATCAGTCCGTGAATAAGGTGACCGTCCTTATGCGCGAGTCTGCATTCAAGGGAAAATTGTGTACCGCTTGTACGAAGAGCCCTGGAAAAAATAGCCTGTACCCGCTTTCGATCTGCCGGATGAATCCTCTGTATCAGCCATGCGGGGTCCTTCAAGGCCTCTTCCGGAGAATATCCCAGCATCTTCTGGCACGCCTGATTAATGAACTCCAGGCTGAAGTCCTTTCGAATGACAAAAATGAGGGAAGGGATGTTCTGCACCAAGTGATAATATCGCCGTTCAGCCAGGTCCAGCCGCCTCTTCAACTCCCGGCGCTCCTCAAAACGCCGAAGACAAAACTGGAATTCATCCAGGTTGAAAGGCTTCCGCAGATAATCATATGCTCCAACTTTGATGGCCTGTAAGGCATTGTCAAAGGTTGCGTATCCCGTCATAAAGACGATCTCAGTTTGTGGGCGACGCTCTTTTATCTTGGCAGCGAGATCGATCCCGCTCATGTGTGGCATCTTGATATCCAGGAAGGCCAGTTCAAATTGGATGGTATCCAGGAGCGAAAGAGCATGAGTAGGACTGTTTGTGATAGTGGCGAAGTATCCCTCTTGCTGCAACATATCACCGACAACGCGGCTGATTTCGGGATCATCATCAACGACCAATATGGTTGCTTCATGGATGTGGTGCAAATCGGCCATATGGATTCTCACTGCTGAAAGGCGAGGTTTTTTCTCCCATTGCCTGATTGAAAACAATAGGGGAAAGCTTTCTGCTTTGCAAGCGCCAATTCCCAACCAGATCCCCTTCACCGAGCCCGGGGAGTGGAATCTGAATGGAATAGATTCGTTTTCTTTTCCAGGACAAAAGACGAAAATGTTACTTCCATCTGCTGCGCTACAATGTAATGTATTCATAATGCGTTGATATTATTGTATTCGTCTGGTAGGAAATGACTTGGCACATTCATTGCTTAACGACATTGTGAGGGAACGGAGACGCAATGGTACAGCCAGCCTGCGAAAAACTGAAAAACGCCAGGGAAGAGCTACTTTCCAATTTTGAGAAGAGTAAAGGTTCTGGTTCATTCCTGAGAACCTCCTCGGAAATCACGGACCAGTATTTCCGCAGAAGCCTCCAGGAAAGCACGGCAGGACATGAACTCTTCGCGAAAAAGAAGGCTTTCGCCCTTGTCTCGGTGGGAGGATATGGCCGCAAAGAACTTTCCGTGCATTCTGATATTGATATCATGATCCTTTTCAAATCCAGGATCCCACCCCAAGCGAAGGAACTAGCAAAGGAAATGTTCTTCCCTCTCTGGGATCTGGGATTCGACTTGGGGTATGGCATCCGGAGCACCAAGGATTGCCTGTCTCTGGCTATGGACGACTTTGAAGTGTTTACCTCCTTCCTGGATGCTCGATTTATCTGTGGAGATTCCCAACTCTTTCTGTCCTTTGCGCGGGACTTTCACGAGAAATGTGTAATGAGGAAGGCCAAGGCCTTCGGCCGATGGTTGGCAAGTATGCTGGAAATCCGTGTGGGGACTTACGGGGATGCAAGTTTTCTTCTCGAACCTCACCTGAAAGAGGGCATCGGCGGTCTGCGGGATTATCACCATATCCTCTGGACGGCGAAAGCCTTCTACGGTCTTAAGACGCCGCGCGACCTGGAATACCAGGGGAGGCTTTCACACAGCGAATATCAACTTCTCATGAAACATCTGAGTTTTCTGTGGCTCGTGAGAAATCACCTGCACCTCCTGTCGGGCAGGAAAAATGACCGGCTCAGTTTTGAGTACCAGGAGCGCATTGCAAGGAAGCTGGGCTACAAGAAAAAGGATCAATTCGCGGCAGTGGAACAGTTTCTAAGCAAACTCCATTCGTCCATATCCGCCATAAAATCGCTTCACCGTTCTTTTATGAAAGCACATCTCCTCAGGAAAAAAAGTTCAAAAGGAGCAATTGGAACAGAGCAAATCGCGCCGGGCTTACACCTTTTTTCCGGAGAACTCCGTTTTCAATCTCCCGAAAAAATCCTGGAACAGCCTCGAATCCTTATGGATATTTTTGAGCGGTGCGCAGCCCTCGGGATCCCCCTTTCCCTGGAGGCACGAAGACTGGTTGAAGAATTTCTGTACCTGGTGGATAAAACCTTTCGTATTTCCAGGCATGTTGTAAGCGCTTTTCTGAAGATCCTCAATAGCACGAATGCCTTTGAGGCCCTTGATCAAATGCACGAATGCGGTCTGCTGGAAACGTTTATCCCCGAGTTCTCCCGGATAAAGGACCGCGTCCAATTTGACGCATACCACACCTTTCCCGTAGGGATGCACTCACTACAAACGGTCAAGAATCTCAAGGAACTGGGCAGGGAAAAGGATATCCTGTTGCCCAGTATCTATGCAGAGCTTTCAAACCCGGAGCCACTTCTTCTTGCCGCGCTTTTCCATGACATTGGAAAAACGGGTAAGAACCATGCGCAGAGGGGGGCTCTCATTACCGAAAAGATTCTTGGCCGCTTTTCCTATCCTGAGGGTCTGGGAGAAGACGTCCTCTTCCTGGTGCGACAGCACCTCACCCTTTCTGAAACCGCTACCAGGCGGGATCTCAATGACGAGAAGGCTATTGTCCAGTGTGCCAGGATCATTGGCTCTATTGACCGCCTCAAAATGCTGTATCTTCTTACCTGGGCTGATTCCAGGGCAACGGGCAAAAGGGCCTGGAATGATTGGGTGGCGAACCTGGTACAGGAACTCTTTTTCAAAATCCACCACCTTCTTGCCGAAGGAGAACTGGCCACTCAGGATGCAGCTCTGAAGGCCGAGAACACGAAGAGACAGGTCCTCCGTTTTCTGGGCGATCAACTGGACAAAGAAAACCTTCACAATCTCTTCGAAATCATGGCCCCACGATACTTGCTGGAGACAAGAGCGAAAGACATCGCTGGACATATTTTGGCATTTATCGATCTTAAACAAAAGGCCAAACAGCTGGACATGACGACATTTTTCCTTGATGCCAAGGAGTCTGAGATAGAGTCATACTGCGAGGTCACCTTCCTGGCAAAAGACAGACCGGGGCTCTTTTCCGATATCGCTGGAGTGCTCTCCCTGAACAATATTAACATTCTTTCGGCACGGGTCTATACTTGGAGGGATGGTACGGCAGTGGGTATCATCAGGGTAACCCAGCCTCTGGACAGTATCATCCCCGGAAGAATATGGGAAAAGGTCCGGCGCGACCTAAAAAACACCTTCGCCGGGAAGCTTTGCCTCGCGTACAGGCTCCAGGAAAAGGCTGAAAAATCCCTTTTTTCCAAAGGGTTGAAGCCAAATCGCCCACCCCATGTTATTATAAACAATGCTACTTCGGATTTTTTTACGCTCATTGAAGTGTTCGCTGATGACCAGGTGGGTCTCCTCTACCTTATTACGAGGACCCTTTTCGAGCTCCGTCTGGATATTCGCATTGCTAAGATCGCCACAAAAGGAGACCAGATCGCTGATGTGTTCTACGTGCGGGATCTCCTTGGGCAAAAGGTGGAGGACCAGGGCCAAATTGAAGAGATAGAACGAGCGCTCCTCTACCAGTTGACCCACAGGTGATCCCCCGCCCGGCTTCAACTCTCCTTCTATTTAGTCAATTCTTTTTCCCACAAAATTGTAACGTTAATGCCCCTGATTCTACATTTCTGTGCTTTGAGAGAGCTTCCGTAAATAGTAGTATGATACTAACTCGTTGCTTTTATATCTATTTTTTCATCAACCCAGTACTGGCATGTCCCTTGCGAATACCCATTGTTTCAAGAAGACCTTTTTGGGGAGGGAACAATGAATACGGGCGATACTGCTTTTGTGCTGATTTCAGCCGCCTTTGTCATGCTGATGACACCAGGGTTGGCGCTTTTCTACGGGGGAATGGTCCGAAACAAGAATGTCCTTGGTACCATCATGCAAAGTTTTATCATTATTGGGGTAATTACCCTCGAGTGGGTGCTTTTCGGATACTCCCTGTCTTTCGGAACAGATCATGGCGGTTTCATTGGAGGACTGAACTGGCTTGGGTTGCAAGGAGTGGGCCTGTTACCCAACCCAAACTATGGGCCTACGATCCCTCACCTGACATTCATGATATTTCAATGTATGTTCGCCATCATAACCCCGGCCCTCATCACCGGCACTTTTGCGGAAAGAATAAAGTTTAATGCGTTCCTGGTATTCACCATATTATGGGCAATATTGGTCTATAATCCTCTTTGTCACTGGGTATGGGGTGTTGGAGGATGGATCAGTGAAATGGGCGCCCTGGATTTTGCCGGCGGGACAGTGGTCCATATCAGTTCGGGGGTATCCGCACTGGCAGCAGCCATGGTCATCGGAAAACGGCTCGGATATGGGAGCACCGCTTACAGGCCTCATAATTTACCAATGACCATTACCGGTGCCGCCCTTCTGTGGTTTGGTTGGTTCGGATTTAATGCTGGAAGTGCACTGGCTTGTAACGGTTTGGCGGTGAATGCCTTTGTATTTACTCATATCGCGTCCTCCGTCGCCGCTCTCTCCTGGATGATCGTGGAATGGATTCACAGGGGAAAACCAACCACACTCGGAGCAGCAAGTGGCGCAGTTGCAGGACTCGTTGCGATCACTCCCGCGTCTGGATTTGTTGGTCCGTTATCTGCCCTCATCATTGGGCTTTTAGCTGGCATCATCTGTTACGGTGCAATCGTCTTGAAGTCATTTTTCGGCTACGATGATTCACTCGACGTGGTAGGCATTCACGGGTGTGGAGGAATCTGGGGAGCGCTCGCCACAGGCCTCTTTGCCAGCAAAGCGGTCAACCCGCACGGGGCAAACGGACTCTTTTTCGGAAACCCCGCCCAGCTTGGCATACAATCTGTTGCGGTTCTCGTAACAATCGTGTATGCTTTTACGCTAAGTTTTCTTCTCCTCATGATTGTTGATAGGCTGATAGGGCTGCGTCTTCCTGAACAGGATGAAATCTCAGGCCTGGATCTGAGTCAGCATGACGAAACTGCATATACCTTTTAATCCGCGCGGGTTGCCTGCCCATTGGTTCATTTGAGTCGTCCGGGTACCCCCACCGCCGATAAGGTCAAACCAAGTTGAAGATGGGAGTGTGGAAATGAAAAAAGTGGAAGCGATCATCAAACCTTTCAAATTGGATGATGTGAAGGAAGGCCTTACCGACCTCGGCATCTATGGGTTGACTGTCAGCGAAGTCAAGGGATTCGGGCGGCAGCGCGGCCACAAGGAGGTCTATCGTGGGGCTGAATATCAAATTGATTTCGTGCCGAAACTGAAGATCGAGGTGGTGATGCGTTCATCACTCGTAGCCGAAGCCGTGAAGGTTATCCAGGACAGGGCGAAAACGGGCGAAATAGGTGATGGGAAAATATTTGTATTGCCTTTGGAAGAAGCCATCCGCATTCGGACAGGCGAAACAGGACATGATGCGTTGTAAAGAAAGGCGCAGGGGGAAACCTTTTTAAATGCCATCTGTTTCTTCATGCTTATTCCTTAAGCCTTCTGTCCCATCCTCCAGGCATAGAGGGCTATCCCCGTTGCCATGGCCGCATTGAGGGACTCCACTCCCCGAACCATTGAAATGGACAGGCAGACGGCCTCTTTGAGTCTTTCGGGCAGCCCAGGCCCCTCCAGACCGGGAACCAGACAAAAAACTTCAGGGAATCTGAAAGAATTCAGATCAGTTCCCTCCGGCGAAAGGGTAATCATGGGGACACCCTTCACTTCCAAATTTTGTAGTGACGGTCCTCTCAGGATTCGGGTCCTGAAAACCGTGCTCCCCGCAGCCCTCAAGGATGCGGGATGGAAGGGATGGGCAGCCTCTTTCAGGACGACTACACCGGAAACGCCGAACGCGGCGGCGGAGCGTATGACCGCCCCAACATTTCTCGGATCCTGAAAGGGGATGAAAAGCGTGCACCCCTTGAGCGACCCGTCTTCCCTCCATTCATCAAAAGGTGCCACCCTGACCTGCAGCAAGGCCTTACCAGTCTCATAAATATCAAGCTGGCGAAAGAGATCCGGATGAAGCCGGTAGCAGGGCAACTGTATGGAACCAGCCGCTTCCGGAATGGTTTCCGGATCGGAATAGACGATGCCTTCACATTTCTCGGGAAAGCTATCCAAGACTTCACTGATCTGCCTGGGCCCCGACAGAAAGGCCAGCCTCTGTTTTCGAATGCCCCTGGTCTTCAACAGTTTCAGGAAGGTCTTGAATTGCGGGTTATTCGGACTGACTATTTCTTTAGTTTGGCCGCACGCCCTTGGATGATTGTCTCGCTGAAGCCTCCCTGACCGTGGTTTTCCGGTCAGAGCAACCGTAATTCCTGGGGATGAGACTTCCCTCTTCCTTCTAAAGACAATAAGACGCCTCTTGTGAGGCGTCCCGGGAAGGGAATAGGATACGTCTTGTTCCAGTTCGTAGGCCCCCTTTAACTTGTCCCCTGCCTCCGCAATTTCCTCCTCGCAATGGGGTCCTTTCATAAAGATTGCGTTTCCTCCAGGAGGCAAGTGGGAGCAAACGCGCTCCAGCGTTCTTGGAATGACTTCCAGTGCCCGCGTAATCACCCCGCCGATCGGCCTATCGAAACTGCCCGGAATCTTGTGCGGATGGACCTCGATTCCTTCCAGGCCGAGCAGTTCGCACGTGTCTTCCAGAAAGGTTGCACGCTTTTTTCTGCCTTCCGCGAGAATAACATGAATGTCAGGCCGGACAATCTTGATGGGAATCCCGGGGAAACCCGCCCCGGAACCGATATCGAGCAGCGGAGAAGGAAGCGAAACGAGCTTGGTCACGTAGATGGAATCCACGTAATGTTTGATGACCATGTTTTCGAAATTTCTGATTCGGGTGAGGTCCAGAGCCTCATTTTTCTCCCGAATCTGCTGATGGAAACGCCAGAGAATTTCATACGTATCCGCCGAAAGGCTGAAACCGCTTTGCTCAAGAAGCTGGATCATGGATGAGAGGCTGGGTCGCATCGTGCTCTACTTTAAAAAAGATGAAAAGGTAACCTTTTGCATATTTTTCTATATTGAGCTAGCATTCTTCTCATGTCAAGAATTGAGGATCGAATAGAAGTTCTTTATGAGGACAACCATCTCCTGGGGCTGTATAAACCCGCCGGTATGCTGATCCAGGGGGACAGGACCCGGGACCTTTCCCTTTTGGATTGGGCCAAGAACTGGCTAAAGAACAGGTACATGAAACCTGGGAAGGTCTTTCTCGGCCTTGTCCATCGGCTGGACAGACCCGTCGCGGGGGCAGTGCTCTTTGCACGGACTTCAAAGGCGGCGGGTCGCCTTTCGGCACAGATAAGAGAACACAAAATCAAGAAGACCTATTGGGCGATCGTGCAGGGTCGCCCCTCTCCCACAGAAAGCGAATCAAAGGTCTTTCTCAAGAAGACCAGCAGCAAATCCATCATAACAGGGCCACAGGATCCTTCCGCCCGGGCAGCTCAACTCTCTTACAGGGTGCTCGAGACCCGGGACTCTTTCAGCCTGGTGGAAATTGTCCTCATCACGGGCCGTCATCACCAAATCAGGTGCCAGCTTGGGGCCCTGGGGTTCCCCATCCTCGGCGACCTGAAATACGGTTTTCCTTATGCCTTATCGTCAAGAAACATCGGTCTGCTATCCAAAAGGCTTATATGTCGCCATCCAACGATGCCTGTGGACGTGGTCCTTGAGTCCCCCTTTCCAGATGACTGGCCATGGCCGCCCGGATGAAGCCGGGGCCGTAACCCTGCACCCTCATGATCCGGATGAACCCAGGATATCCCGGATAGGAGGGGCATCCGCGTTATAGAAGAAGGTGTAAACCTCTCTGAATTTTCTAAGAAATCCAGGATCATTTAGAATCTCTTCCATGGTGGCCCTACTCCTCGGATCATAAAAGGCCTTCAGGGAGTGAAAGATCTCTTGTGCCAGGGTGGTGGGATCTTGTTTAAGCCCTTCTCTCCTTGATACGGTCTGGAGAAAACTCAGCAGCGGTTTCCGATAGAGAGGCACTATTTTGTAGTTGTAATAGTACCTTTCACGTTCAAGATGATAATCAGCGGGTGCGGTCCTCTCGATGACCTTTGCCTGCCTTCCAATGGCCTCCTCCAGGAGGTTCTTCCCCTTCGCCTTTTCCCTGGGTCTGAAGACGTCCCATTTCATACACTATCTCCGTCCTTTTGAAGTTTATTCATCATTTCCCATCTGTCCGTTTCATGTCAACACTATTCCCCTGATCCGCCATCAAGGTATCATCTCCCCGCTAGGCGGGATCTTAGGAGCTGCGTTGCCTTCGATCGCTCCTCCTTGCGACGTATTATTCATACGACTCAGTCGTCGCTTCTCGGTGCCTTACATCTGACACCTTGCCGGTGATCAGGAATGTCCCCAAACCTGCTGTACCAGCTTCCCTGGGCATCCATTCTCGGGGCGACTCCATTTCGGCACATGATTTGCATTACCACAGCTGGGAGATGTCGCCATTTCATTTTGTATTGACAAACCCGGATCGGGCAGTTAACAAAAGAGTGCGTACAGAAAGGTGTGCTAAGGGAATTAAACTCAGAGTTATTACATGAAAAGGAGGTAAGCATGAAAAAAAAGGTCTTTCTTGTTTTGGCAGCGTCCGTTTCAGTGGTACTTTTTCTAGCCACGACCGGTTGCATGGAAAGCCAGGTACAACCCAAAGCCAGTGTGGACACCGGCCTGGAGCAGCAACTCCCGCCTTACAGCGGCCCCAAGGCCAAGGTTGCCGTTGCACAGTTTGAATGGAAGGTGGGGGGAAGTAGCAGCACCACAACCATATCGGGATATGGATCCAAGGCCATAACCGTTTCCTCTTCAAGAAACTCCGGCTATACCACCGGCCTCAGGGACATGCTGACCACAACCATGGTTCAGTCAAAAAGATACCGGGTTCTCGAGAGGCAAAACCTGGCTTCCCTTCAGCAGGAAATGTCGCTGGCCAGTTCAGGCTACACGGATAAGAGCGGCGTCAAGAAAGGCGGTATCAAGGGTGCCGACCTCCTGATCATGGGTGCCATCACCGGTTGGGAGCCGGGCTCTTCCGGCGGAGGAGGTGGCCTTGGCGGCGGCGTTTTGGGAAAGGCCAGCGCCATATTCGGAGCCATAGGCGGGGCATTCAAGAAGTCAAGCATGGCCATGGACATCCGCATCGTGGACACCCACACCTCTGAAGTCCTTGCAGCCACAAGGGTGGAAGGCGAGGCCAAGGACGTGAATCTGGGCGGTTCCCTTGGCGTCTTGACGGGCAGCGGCGGTATGGGAGGCGGGCTGGGCGCGTATGCCAAGACCCCCATGGAAAAGGCCATACGCAAGTGCCTTTATGAGGCTGTCAAGTATATCGTTGCCAACACGCCACCAGAATACATGAAATATTAACGACTTTCTTAGAAGTCATCATCCTGTCCATAGACGGGCAGTTTCGCAGTCGGAGTCCCGAGCATCGCGGGATGAGAAATTTGAGTCTAAAAAGGGATTGGGCAATGCCCAATCCCTTTTTCGGTCTCGCAACGCGTCTACTCCTGGACGTCTTGGCGCAGGCCTGATCCCCCGACTTTATCAACAACGAGGGAAAGGAAAAAGCCCGCCCCGGCCACGAGAATAATGGCCGCTCCTGAGGTGAGGTTGAAGTTGAACGAAATCCACAGACCCAGAATCGTAAAAAGGATTCCGAAAAGGGTGGAGAGCACCATCATCGTCCCCAGGGAAGAGGTAAATTTTTCAGCGATGTAGGGCGGGATACTCAAAAGGGCGATGACAAGAATGAGACCCACGATACGGATAATCATGACGACCGAGAAACCGATCATACAAAACAAGGTCATGTAAAGGGCGTTGACAGGGATTCCTCTTACCCGGGCGAATTCCTCATCATAGGAAATCGCCAGGAACTCTTTGAAAAAAAACAGGACCGTAAAGACGATGACGAAGTCCAGGGGCATCATGAACCAGAGGTCCGACTTGGGCACAGCGAGAATGCTTCCAAAGAGATAGCTCATGAGATCAACGTGATACCCCGGCGACAGGTCCACCAGGACAACACCAACTGCCATCCCAACGGCCCAGATGACACCTATGACCGTGTCCGTACGGTGTCGGCTCCTGAGGCTCACGGCCCCCATAATGAATGAGGCACCTATGGAAAAAATACCTGCGCCCAAGGCCGGCGGCAAACCCGTGAAAAGGGCAAGGCCGATGCCTCCGTAGGCGGCATGTGCAATACCTCCGGATACGAATACGATCCTGTTGACAACGACCAGGGTGCCGACAACTCCACAGGCTATGCTTACGAGGACCCCGGCCATGAGTGCGTTTCTCATGAACTCGAAATGAAGCGCGTCCCACATGTTCTTACTCCTCGTGTTCCGGCAGGACCCTGTGGGGAATTCCGTGGGCGACAAGATCCACAGGGCAATGGTAGGCCATATCGATCATCTCCTCCGTAATCTTTCCACCACCATGGAAGATCAGGGTCCGGTTTACACAGGCCACGCATTTGACGTACCTGGAAATGACCCCCACATCATGGGTAATGATCACAATCGTGACTTCTTTGTTTAATTCCTCAAGGAGTTCGTAAAGTCCCACCTCGAACTCCGGATCAACACTTGCCGTTGGCTCGTCCAGGAAGAGGATGGAAGGCTCCGTGGCCAAAGCCCTGGCTATAAATATCCTCTGCCTCTGTCCCCCTGAAAGCTGCCCAACGGGCCGGTGTCTGTATTCCGACATACCCACTTTTTCGAGAATCGTTTTGACTTTTTCCCTGTCATCCCTCGTATAGCGCCTACCGAACCGTGAGCGCGACAACCGCCCGGTGAGTACGAGGTCGAAGACGGAAATGGGAAACGAGAGGTTGATGTCGGTACTCTGGGGAACATAGCCCAGGCTGTCCCTGGCCTCCTTAGGCATGAGCCCAAGCAACCGAATGGTCCCCCTGTCTGGTTTTAATATACCGAGCATGAGTCTGAGAAGGGTGGTTTTCCCCCCTCCATTCGGCCCCAGGATGGCCAAGAAGCTACCCTGCTCAAGGGTAAAACCGACCTCCTTGAGGATGGGGGTTCTGTCGAAAGAAAACCAGAGGTCTTCAATTTCTATGGCAGGAGGAAAATTTGACATTGTCTCCCAGCTTTTTTAGGATGATGATTTCTTAGGAAGTCATCAGGTTTTCCCAAAAACATCATCCGGTAATCCCGTCAAAAAACTCCAGATTCCGTCTGAGCTTTTCCAGTTTGGCCGACAAGATAGTGACCTTTTCCCGAACTTCCTCGACGATATCTGGAGGGGCTTTTTCTAAGAACGCAGAATTTGAGAGTTTTTTGTTGGAAACATCCAAATCCTTCCCATGTTTCTTGATCTCTTTACTGATCCTGTTTTTCTCCTCTTCAAAATCAATGAGACCTTTGAGGAGAACATGGACCTGGATGTCCTCAAAAACGGCTGTGGCCGAGGCTTCCGGTTTGGGTGTCTGCGCTTCAATGGAAAGCGTGTCCACCTTGGCGAGCGTCCGGAGATAGTGGTGGTTTTCGTTCAATAGGGCACGATCCTTCTCTTTCGGGACATCCAGTACGACATTGACCATTTTTGCCGGGGGTATGCGCATCTCCCCCCTGATATTGCGGACCCCTGTAATGACCCCCACCAGCAGATTCATTTCCTCAAGGGAGCTCTCGTCGATTTCAAAATCCGATGCCTTGGGAAAAGGAGATACCATGATGCTGCCATCGCATTCCGGAAGCATATGCCAGATCTCTTCAGTAATAAAAGGCATGAAAGGATGAAGCAATTTCAGTATGGCTTGCAGCACCTCGGACAGTACCGCCTGTGTGTTTCTCTTCAGGGCTGCATCCTCGCTGTAGACACCCTGTTTGGCCATTTCCAGATACCAGTCACAGAACTCGTGCCAGACGAATTGGTAACAAGCCGCGGCGGCATCATTGAACCGGTAATCTTCAAGGGCCTCCGACATCTCCCGGCTCACGTGCCCCACCCGCGAAAGTATCCACCTGTCTGGGAGTGTACAAAGGTCCTGCTCCCTCTCCGGGACACGCTGCTCGTCCAGGTTCATCAAAACCAGCCGCGACGCATTCCAGATCTTGTTGACAAAGTGCCTGTAGCCGAGGATCCTCTCTTCGGAGAGTTTGATGTCTCTCCCCTGGGCGGCGAATGCGGCCAGTGTAAAACGGAAGGCATCGGTCCCGAAGCGATCCATGACCTCCAGGGGATCAATGACATTTCCCTTTGATTTACTCATCTTCTTTCCCTCGGCATCCCTGACCAGCGCGTGGATGTAGACGTCCCTGAACGGGACGTCATCCATAAAGTGGAGGCCCATCATCATCATCCTTGCGACCCAAAAAAACAGGATGTCGAATCCGGTTACAAGGACTGACGTGGGGTAGAAGGTATGAAGTTCATCGGTTTGATCGGGCCAGCCCAGGGTTGAAAACGGCCAGAGGGCTGAGCTGAACCAAGTGTCCAGGACATCCGTTTCCTGGACCAGATCCCGGGATTCACATTCGGGGCACACTTCCGGTGGTTGTTTTGCCACGATGACGTGACCGCAACCTTGACAATACCAGGCCGGGATCCTGTGCCCCCACCAGATCTGTCGAGAGACACACCAATCCCTGATATTGGACATCCAGTCAAAATAGACCCCTTCCCAGGTGGTGGGGTATATCTTTGTCTTTCCTTCCTTTACAGCGACCATGGCCTTTTCGGCCAGTGGACCCACCTTGACGAACCACTGCTTGGAAAGAAGGGGTTCAATCATTGTCTTGCACCGGTAGCAATGACCCACAGCGTGTCGATAGGGTTCAATTTTTTCGAGCAACCCCTTTTTCTTGAGGTCCTCCAGGATCTTTTCCCGGCATTCAAACCTGTCCAGCCCCTCGTAGGGTCCGGCAGCCGCGTTCATGATCCCGTTTTCGTCGATGACCTTGACACGGTCGAGTTCGTGGCTTACCCCAATTTCAAAATCATTGGGATCGTGAGCGGGTGTGATCTTCAGGGCCCCAGTCCCGAATTCAAGATCCACATATTTGTCCAGTATAACGGGAATGGGCTTTTCCAGGATGGGAACAAGCACGCTCCTGCCATGAACCGCTGAATAGCGCTCATCCTCGGGGTTTACCGCAACGGCGGTATCGCCCAGGAGGGTTTCCGGCCTGGTGGTTGCCACAACCAGGCGTCCTTCGCCTTTCTCAAAGGGGTATCTGACATGGTAGAGATAACTGTCTTTGTCTTCGTGCTCAACCTCCAGGTCCGCCAGAGCTGTGTGGCAGCGAGGGCACCAGTTGATGATATAATCGCCCCTGTAAACCAACCCTTCCTCATAGAGCTGGACAAACACCTCCCTTACGGCCCTGGACAATCCTTCGTCCATGGTAAATCGCTCACGGGACCAGTCACAGCAGCAACCCAGTCGTTTCAACTGGTTCAATATCAGTCCACCATATTTTTTCCGCCACTCCCAGACCATTTCAATGAATTTCTCTCGGCCAACAGCGTGACGGTCCGTACCCTCAGACGCCAGAAATTTCTCCACCACATTCTGGGTGGCAATGCCCGCGTGATCCGTTCCCGGTTGCCAGAGGACATTGTGGCCACTCATTCTCTTATACCTGCAAAGGACATCCTGGAGGGTATTGTTGAGGGCATGCCCCATGTGCAGCGTTCCAGTGACGTTGGGAGGCGGGATGACAATGCAGTAGGGCTTTTTTTCGGATTTTGTTTCGGCCCGAAACAAGTGGTTTTCCTCCCAGAAATCATACCACTTTCTTTCCACGCTTTCAGGTTCATAACCCTTTGTCATTTTTTCCTTTTTCATCAATCAAACGCTCCTTGGTCCGGTCTTAGGGTTTTCCATTTGATGACTTCCAACGAAGTCGCCTCATTCACCGCAGCCCAGGAGGAGGCCTGAGGGTCTTTTTCGGACACTTTCTCATAGTGCACTTGGCACCCAACTCCTACATGGACGACTATTTGGGGTTTACACCTCCGGAAGCCCTGGCGTTCTCTAATAGCTACCCTTAAAACCCAAATCGGCGTCCATCTCCTCCACTTCCTTACTCATAGGCTGCCGTTTTCGGCATGACTTAGCTACCTACCAAAAAAGGGGTTGCCATATGAGCAACCCCCTGGACACATACAAGTTTTAGCAGCATTTCAGTGCGTGTTCAGACTAATCTGAATGCGAGTCAAGGCTTTCTCTCAAGGCTTCGATGGCCTCGGTTATCAGTTTTTCCGCCACGGCCGTCATCGTCTCCCTGGCAACTCTCTCAACGACGACTTCCACCGAGTCGCGCACGGCCTCGCCAACAACCCTGGCAACGATGGCCTCGATTTGTTCTTCAGAAATGGTTGTTGTGGCTTCAAAAGCGGGCTCCTCCCTTGAAACGAGGCCTTCAAGCGGTCCCTCATCCTGCTCTGGAATAGCGCTCAGGTCCTCTTCGGGGAGTTGCATTTCCGACTCGATAGGTGTTGCTTCCAGCTCCTCTTCCGCTTCCTCGAGGAGCAGATCGGATTCCTCCAGATCTGTGATACCCCCATCATCAAGGACTACCGTCGGCGGTGGCTCCGTTGTTTCTCCCGAGTCTTGCGGACTTTCCAAAGTTTCAAGGGCGGATTCGAGGTCCAGTCCCAGGTTTTGATCTTCCTCTCCCTCATCTGCCTCTTCTTCCACATCGGATATGGCAAGGGTGTCTTCCGCTTCAATCAGATCGAGATCAATATCCTCAATTGGCTCTAGGACTTCGGAATCGACCAGTTCTTCTTCCCCAGTTTCGTCTTCGCGCGGTTCGGCTTCCATCTCCACAGCCTGCAGATCGCCAAGAGATTCTTCTTTGTCCAGATATCTCTCGATTTCTTCCGTCTCGGATGAAGGTGGGACCTCTCCCTTTTCAACCACGTCAACGAGCTCTATGATTCCTTCGTCCTCTGGAGCATCCGCATCTTCCGCACCGCCGGAGTCTTTGGCAAGTTCATCGAATTCGAAATCCAGAAGTTCATCCTCGCCAGGTTTATTGTCGCCAAAAGGTTTTTCATCATTTTCCATAGCAACACCCCGTTAGAAATTGAGAGGCCTAAGTGAAACTAAACGTCGAATTCTGATAACACGATTCCCTTTTGCTGTCAACATTTTTTAAAGTTCTAATGAATTGATATTCTAAATGATTTCTATCTCAATGCTCAGTTGATCTTTTTGTTTTCGATTATCTGGATTTTCGCATTACGGGACGGAGGGCCAAACGCTGCGGCCGAGAAGAAAAAGGCCATGTGGGGAAAACATGGCCTCTATCTCGCTAAAGGGAGAAAGGTCCGGATTGGTGAGCCACCACATCCCTTCCCCAAAATACCGTTGTGTCGCATGCCTGTTTTTATCCCAAATTGGTGTTCAAGCGTTTGGACCTAACACGGATATTTCAGGCTCTGTCCCTTTCCTAAAACGATAAGGATCGCGTAGGGCTCTGTCAAGTTTTCACTGTTTTCCTTTTCCCTCGGAATCCTTGACCCCGACGCTGAAACCTGATAATAGTGAACGCATGCGGCAGGCCTAAGGGGTATGCCGAAAAACAGGCAAGCTGTTATGCGGGCGATTAGCTCAGTTGGATAGAGCGTTGGTCTCCGGAACCAGAGGTCGCGCGTTCGAGTCGCGCATCGCCCGCCACAA
>CAYOIU010000051.1:0-16695 GCA_964404085.1 uncultured Desulfobacteraceae bacterium
CGGTCGCATAGAGGCCTTGATCATTCAAGAGGGAGGAAAGCAGGACAGGGAAACAAGAAGCAGGCTGTGCCTTTTGAAATCCTCCAAGCGCCCTAAGGTAGGGAGCTTTTTGTTTTTTCAAGGGGGGTATTCAGGGAAGGTCAGGCAGCTTTTCGATAATGGGACCGCTCTGATAACCTTTGGAGGTGAGAAGCCCATTCAGGACCTTCTCAGGGAAAGCGGTCGCATGCCGGTACCCCCTTATATAAGGAGGGAGGATGATTCCTTCGACAGCCTTGACCGGCGGCGATACCAGACCGTCTATTCAAAAACAGAAGGGGCAGTCGCAGCTCCCACAGCAGGCCTGCACTTCACCGCGGAGTTGCTGGAAAAACTGAAAAAACGTGGGATTGGGGTCTTTCCCGTAACGCTCCACGTGGGCTACGGGACTTTTCAACCGGTACGTACGGAAGATATCAGAGAGCACAAGCTGGCGCCCGAGCGCTACAGGATCGACTCAGCCGTGTCAAGGGCCATAGAAAAATGCAAGGCTTCGGGGGGGCGCGTGATTGCCGTGGGAACGACCGTGGTCAGAACCCTGGAGAGTTCCGCCATGGAGGATGGTCTTGTGGAGCCCCGTGAGGGCGAGACAGACCTGATGGTGACCCCTGGTTTCCCTTTCAAGGTGGTGGACGCGCTGATTACAAATTTTCATCTCCCGAAGAGTTCATTACTCTTTCTGGTGGCTGCTTTCGCCGGCTTGGATTCGATTCGCAAGGCGTATGCGCTTGCCATAGAAAGAAAATACCGGTTCTACAGCTACGGGGATGCCATGCTGATCCTTTGAGATATCCACCCCATGGCTGTGATTAAGAAGTCCATGGACGGACTTTTTACGGTTACATCAAATTTGATGAAGGTCTGTTCTTGATCCTTGGAGTTCAAGGTCCTACATAAAAGCCACGGCAATGGGGCTCGGCTCGGAGAGATGACCACACGCCGGGGAACGGTGAAGACGCCTGTTTTTATGCCGGTGGGGACACAGGGTTCGGTAAAGGCCCTATGCCCGGAGGAACTCCGGCAGGTGGGGACGGAGGTTATACTCTCCAATACCTATCACCTCTACCTGAGGCCCGGGACCGGGGTCATTGAGCGGTTCGGTGGATTGCATGAATTCATGGGCTGGGATGGTCCCATCCTTACCGATAGCGGGGGCTTTCAGGTATACAGCCTGGCAAAACTGCGGAAAATATCCGAGGAGGGCGTCGTTTTTCAGTCCCATCTTGACGGCTCCCGGCATTTCATTGGACCGGAAGAGTCCATGGATATTCAGAAGGCCCTGGGGTCGGACATCGTCATGGCCTTTGATGAGTGCGTCAGTTATCCGGCCGAATATGAATATGTGCTCAAGTCCGTCCATTTGACCACGCATTGGGCAAGAAGATGCCTGGACCATTTGGGTCCAAGAGAGCAGGCCCTTTTTGGCATCGTGCAGGGGGGGGTCTACAAAGATCTCAGAGAGATGAGTGCGAAGGACCTGGTGCAGATGGATTTCGACGGCTATGCACTGGGAGGCCTGGCAGTCGGAGAAGACCGGCAAACGAGACTTGATGTCGTACGCGAAACGAAAAAAATACTTCCCCCGGACCGGCCGGTCTACCTGATGGGGGTAGGGGCCCCCGAGGACCTGGTTGAAGCGGTTTCACTAGGCGTGGACATGTTTGATTGCGTCATGCCCACACGAAATGCCAGAAACGGTACCCTGTTCACATCCCGCGGGCGCATGGTGATCAAAAACGCGCGCTATGCGGATGACCAACGGCCCGTGGATGATCAATGTGATTGTTATGCGTGTACACATTTTTCCAGGGCCTACCTCAGACATCTTTTCATGGCCAGGGAACTCCTGGCCTACAGGCTGAATACCATTCACAACCTTCGGTACTACCTGTGGTTGATGGAGGGAATGAGGAAGGCTATTGAAACGGAAAACATGGACGCGTTTAGAAAAATGTTTTATGAAACACAGACAGGAAATCTGGTTGAATAGTCTTGAACGAATCCATGGCAGCCTTTCGGGCTGCCGGACGATTCAGCGAAATAATGAGGAGGTTTTGTTATGAATTTTGTTGCATATGCGATGGGTCAGGGTGCATCAGGTGGTGGCGGACAGGGGAGCAGTTTCGGTGCATTCATCCCCCTGATTCTGATGTTCGTGATATTCTATTTCTTGCTTATCCGCCCCCAGCAGAAAAAGGCAAAGATGCACAAGCAGATGCTTTCGGCCATCAAAAAAGGTGACAAAGTGGTCAGTTCAGGGGGGCTCCACGGTGTGGTAACCGGTCTTGCTGACGATGTGGTCACCATGGAAATTGCGCCGAAGATCAGAGTGAAGATTTCCCGCGGATCTGTATCGGGAATTCTCAACAAGGGTGCATGAAGGGAATATTGGAATTCCGGGGTTAGGTAAAACGGGACCCTAGGGAGATGCCCAAGGCTCCAGCAGGGTTCTGGAGATGGACAGACCCGTTTTGCCCAATACAGATTTCAAATTTGGCTGACCGCAGGGAGTTCGTCTGTAAGCAGAATGGCGAGGCGACTTTTTGAAGGGGTGTCATTTTTGTGGTTTTCGTGATGAAGTGTATGCACATTTATTAATGGGAGTAATTCACCGGTGTCAAAGAATCTGGGAATACGGGCAGGGATAGTTGCGGTAGTGGTGGTTGTGGCGTTGATGTATCTGGCGCCTTCATTGACCAAGAACCTTCCTCCGTGGTGGTCAAGTGTATTACCCAAGGACAAGATCCATCTGGGGCTTGACCTCCAGGGGGGTATACACCTGAACCTGGAAGTGGAGGCGGAAAAGGCCGTTGAAAGCAATCTTGAGCGGGTCATAGAAGAACTCAAGCATGACCTTCGCAAGAGCAAGATCAGGTATCTGGAGCTCAAGCGTCTGGGTACGGATGGAATAGCCTTGACGCTCATGCGTGATGAAGATGAAACGGCTTTCACTGAAATGTTCAAGGCCAATCAACCGGATTTTGATACGGGGACCCCTGCCCACACAGAAGGGAAATTGGCGTTTCGTCTGATGCTTCTTCACAAGGCCAAAGAACGGATTATGCGGATGGCCGTGGATCAGGCTCTGGAGACCATTCGAAACCGGATTGACCAGTTCGGCGTAAGCGAGCCCGATATCCGGCCCCAGGAAGGCCACCGCATCCTGATCCAACTCCCTGGTGTCAAAGACCCAAAAAGGGCCGTGGCACTGATTGGAAAGACGGCCCTTCTGGAGTTCAAGCTCGTTGACGAGGATCACAGTGTCGATGAAGCGCTGAAGGGACGTATGCCTCCGGGCGATGAAGTCCTCTATGAAGTAAACATAGATCGAAAGACCGGTCAGAGAAGGCGAGTCCCCCTGCTCCTCAAGAAGAGGACACTTCTCACAGGTGAATACATCACCGATGCCAGGGTACAGATCGACAGCCGGTACAACGAACCCTATGTTTCCCTTTCTTTCGATTCCCGGGGAGCCCGGCTTTTTGAACACATCACCGGTCAGAATATCAAGAAAAGACTGGCGATCGTGCTGGACAACAAGGTCTATTCGGCACCGGTCATTCAGGACAAGATCTCCGGAGGGAGGGCCCAGATCACCGGCCGGTTCAGCATGGACGAGGCGAGGGACCTGGCCATCGTGCTGAGGGCGGGCGCATTGCCGGCTCCGGTCAAGATCCTGGAAGAAAGGACCGTCGGTCCTTCCCTTGGGAAAGATTCCATTGAGAAGGGTTTCAAGTCCATGATCATAGGGGGCTTGGCCGTGGTCCTTTTCATGGCTGTTTACTACGGGCTCAGCGGCATTATTGCCGACATGGCCCTTATTTTGAATGTCGTCCTGATCGGGGCCGGCCTGGCCTTTTTTGGCGCTACCCTCACGCTGCCCGGTATAGCGGGTATCATTCTGACCATAGGCATGTCGGTGGATGCCAATGTCTTGGTTTTCGAGCGTATAAGGGAAGAGTTGAGGCTCGGGAAGACTCCGAGGGCTTCCATCGAAGGAGGATACGGCAAGGCCCTTGTGACCATCCTGGACGCCAATGTGACCACCTTGATCGCAGCCCTTGTGCTCTTTCAGTTTGGTACCGGACCGGTGAGAGGGTTCGCCGTGACCCTGAGCATCGGTATTATTGCCAGTCTGTTTACCGCGATCTTTGTGACCAGGGTCGTTTTCGATTATTTCTATGTGCAAAAGAGAATGAAAAAGATCAGTATTTAGGAAGTTCAAAGAAAGGCTGGAGTACTAAATGGAATTCATTAAGCCGGGTGTCAACATTGATTTTGTGGGCAAGCGAAAGGTTGCATTTGTCTTTTCAGCTGCCATGATCTTTGTCACAATTCTTTTGATGGTGTGGCGAGGCGGTCCGAATTACGGCGTGGATTTTACTGGTGGCGTCTTGATACAGGTAAGGTTGGATCAGTCGCGTTCTCCCGGTGAAATCAAGAAGGCTCTCAGGGCGATCAATCTTCAGGACAGTATCATCCAGCAGTTTGGTGAAAAGGCCGCTGACGAATTTCTTATCAGGGTCCGCAAGACCAACATAGAGCTGACGGGGCTCAGTGACAAGGTGAAAACAGCCCTTGTATCAGCATTCGGGAAGGGGGTCGATATCAGACGGGTGGAAATGGTGGGCCCCAAGGTGGGAAAAGACCTCAGGCAAAAGGCATTGTTCGCCATCTTCTACGCCATTCTCTTCATTGCCATATACATTTCCGGACGTTTTGAACTCAAGTGGATGATGAGTATTGTCATGGCCCTGTCCCTTGCCTTCGTCGTCTACCTGACCTCCAGCTTCGGTATGCCCGTGACCTGGCTCATCATCATAGCCCTGCTGGTTACACTTGGTCTGTGCTGGTTCCTGAATCTGAAATATGCGCTCGGGGCCATTTTCGCACTCATCCATGACGTCACGATAACCGTCGGCGCCTTTGCCATTACGGACCGGGAAATTTCCCTTGCCATCATAGCGGCATTCTTGACAATCGTGGGTTACTCGCTGAACGATACCATCATTGTCTTCGACCGAATCAGAGAAAATGTGCGGCGTTTCAGAAGGCGGCCCTTCAAGGAGGTCATGAATACCAGCATCAATGAGACCCTGAGTCGGACGATTCTCACGTCGTCAACCACCCTGGTGGTGGTTGCCGCCCTCTTTGTCCTGGGCGGTGGGGTTATCCATGATTTTGCCTTTGCCATGCTTGTGGGAATTCTCGTGGGTACCTATTCATCCATTTTTGTGGCCAGCCCCATCCTTCTCATGTGGGAGGGGAAAATAGCGGGAACTGCCAAGAAAAAGGGACACGCCCTTAACAAGAGGAATGCTGAGGGCTCCTGATTCCAATTCGCATTCAAGCGCTACCGGCATTGGGTGCGTGGCCGGATCCTGGACGTACTGGTGCTTTACGTCTCCGTCGCCTGCTCCTTGCCGCCGTGATATCATCTTGAATGCAAGATGGAATACGTGACTCTTTGAAAGGTTGTCATGCGTTGGGCTACGGAATAAGAAGAAAAAAGAGCGTATCTGCAAGGCTGGCTTCCTGGCTGGCCGTCCTGATCCTTTTGGCTGTGCTGGGCGCAGCCGGCTGGTATTATTATGAAGTGTATATCGTTTCACCCCGGCTGATCTCCGTCCTGGTGAGTATCAACGGGGAACCCCGAGATCTCCTTTCCGGTGACCACCTCGCCCTGCATCCCAGGGATCGTGTCAAAATCCTAAACATTTCTACAAACATTCCTTTCAATCTATATGTCCGGCTGGTTTCACCCGGTTTCGACGCAGGTGCGCTCTTATATGAGGAAAGGCCTATCCTGCGCCTCCTGCCGAAGCAGAATATGTTTGAAGCGTACCGTTTCCCGGTCCAGATCAAGTATCGAGACCGTGATCTGGGTGCATTGACATTGGATGTGAAACCCTACGTGGATGACTGGCTCGACAAGGTGGACAGGACCATCGACAAGAAACTCAGACTGTCCGTTTTGAAGAAGGCAACGGCCATGTTTCCGGACGACGCCAAATTGAAAAAACGGTTGCTGGATGAATACAAGGCCCAGGGCAAGTGGAAAAGCGTTGCGGCAATGCTTGAAAAGATGGCCGGTAATAATGATGACAAGGCCGCGCTCAGGACCCTTTTGAAGTCCTACAGGGCAACCGCGAACAGTGACGGGGTCATTTCCGTGCTCAAAAGGCTTGTCGCAGCGGATCCGAAGGACCTGGAGACGAGACTCCAGCTGGCAGAGGCACTCGAAAAAAAGAAAAAACTGAAGTCTGCAGCAAGGGAATATGAAGCGGCTCTGGGAATAGCCTCTGGAAAAGAAAAGCTGCCTCTCTACGACAAGCTTGGATACCTCTGGACAAAGTTGGGCAGCAACGAGAAGGCCATGAATTTCTATCAGATGGCCTCAAAAATCGATCCAACGGATGCCAACCTTTACTATAACCTTTCCTATCTTTTTGAAAAAACCGGCAATAGAGGGAAATCCCTCTACTATCTGGAAAAGGCACTGGCTCTCAAATCCGGTGATATCGAGGGTCGCATGAAGCTTGCGCAAGACCTGGTCAAAGGCAAGGATTGGAAAAGGGCGGAAGATTTTCTTTCCCAGGTACTCATAAAGAAACCAAAATCCATGGAAGCCCTGCTCCTCATGGCCGATGTCCTTGATAAGAGAGGCAAGAAAAAGGAGTTGAAGACGATCTATCAGAGGATCCTGGCGCTTACTCCCAACAATGAGACTGTGGGATATAATCTGGGGGCATTGGAGTACGAAACGGGGAACCTGAAAAGTGCATTGCCCTACCTGGTGAGATATGTGAAAAAACACCCCAAAGACGCACAGACCCATGGGCTGTTGCTGGACATCTACAAAAAATTGAAAGACCATGAGAAGGTGTTTGCCGAAGCACTGATCCTGACGAAACTGGGCACAAAGGATCTGGATGCCTATGTTTATGCAACAGAGTATCTGAGCAACCGGGGCGAATACAAGCAATTGATCCCCCTGGTGGAAAAGGGCTTGAAAATCCATCCCCAAGCCATTGAACTCCGGGACTATCTCGTCGTCGCCTACCTGAAGACGGGGATGGAGAAAAGAGCCGTGGCTGAGATGGAAAAGATCCTGGAAAAGCGCCCGAAGGATGTGGATCTGCTGCAAAATCTCGCAAGACTCAGAGAGAAACTGGGCGACTATGCCGGTGCCGCTGATGCATACAATAGAGTCTTGGCCCTGGATCCCGGCAATGAAGAAGCACAAAACGCCTACCTCAGACTAAGGCTGAAAGTGATGGAGAGTGAAAAGAACGGTTGAGAGCCCCCATTTTGATGTGACGGCCGGCTTGATTTTTCGTTCGGGAAAGGTGCTGATTTCCAGGCGGCAAAGGGGAAGCCACCTGGCTGGGATGTGGGAGTTCCCGGGAGGGAAAAGGGAAAAGGGGGAGTCACTGGAGGAGTGCCTTGAGAGAGAACTGACCGAGGAACTCGGCATCCGGACCAGGGTAGAAGGCCATTGTCTTACCGTTGACCATACCTACGACGACAGATCCATTTCTCTTCATGTTTTTCATTGCACTCTTCTGGGTGGAGACCCGGAACCATTGCAAAGCGAAGAAATCAAATGGGTTTCGCCTTCAGCGCTGAGGGGGCTTGTATTTCCTCCCCCTGATAAAGAGGTGATCGCGTACCTGAGCCGGCATGACGCATAAAAAAGGAGGATCCGATGTTTTACAAAAAGGAAAGTGAGGGCTACAGGCCCCTGGCAGACGGGATAGAGATGAAACCGTTGGTTCATGGAGAAAAGACATTGCTTTGTGAATTCAGGCTTGCCAAGGGAAGTGTTCTCTCACTGCACGATCACCCCCATGAACAGACAGGCTATCTTGTTTCCGGAAAGATGCGTTTTGATATTGAAGGAGACGTGTTTGAAGCGGATCCGGGCGACAGCTGGTCTATTGAGGGTGACAGGACCCATGCGGCGGAAGTTATGGAAGACGCTGTCGTGATAGAAGTTTTTTCCCCCGTGAGGACCGAATACCTGACAACTTCCTGACCCGAATAGACCGGAATTGTTTAAAGCAAAAGCGCCTCTTGTCCGATAGAGCAAGAGATCGGGAAGTCGGAACCGGTGGCAATCCTGCCGCGGGTCCGGCTCCGCAGGTATCAGGAGGCGCCTCATGGCCAAATCGAACTGTGAATTCAAGGGATCAGGCGGACAGTATTTTGGTACCGTTTTCATCCACCTTTTCTTATTGGGAATCATAACCTTTGGTATCTATTCAGCCTGGGCGTGGGTCAGGCTGCTGAAACTAAAGGCCTCTCACACGCTCATAGATGGAAAAGAAGTCTCCTTTCAAGGGACGGGGGGCGAGCTGTTCGGCCTGGTTTTGATCCAGGGGTTCCTGACCTTTCTGACTTTTGGTCTATATGGGCCGTGGGCCTTGTGCAGATATTTTGACTGGCGAGCCGAGAACACGGTTGTGAAAGAAATTCCTTCTCAGTTCACGGGAACCGGCGGATCTCTCTTTCTTTTGTATCTGGTTCACCTCATCCTCTTGCCCATCGTCACACTTGGCCTCTACTATTTCTGGGGTCTCTACAGACTCTATGCGTGGAAAGAGGAGCACACAAAGTACGGTGGAGAGGAGACGTCTTTCGGTGCGGGTTTTGGTGAATTCATCAAGGTGGGTGTTATCAGTTGGATCCTGAACACCCTTACCCTGAACATCTTCACACCCTGGTCCCTGTGTATGCTCTACAGGTGGCAGATTGAAGGACTGGCCGTTGGAGATCCGGACAAGGTCGACCATTTCCCGCCCGTGAAAACCAATCCGGCTGTGGTCATTATTCTGGTGGTTATCGGCCTCTTTCTTCTTACTCTCGCTGTTTTCCTGGCAAAAAAGGCAATAGAGACAACCATGCAGCAGACCCGGCAACTGGCCCAGTTCCAACAGTTGCAGGCCCAGGCTCTGCAGAAGAAAAAACGTTTAAAAATAACTGAAGAGGAGACGGCAAAACCGCTCTTTCTGAAACCGAAGGATGGGACGTCAGGGGGTACGGAAAACACAGGGGCCCTTGGGAGACTCAAACGTAATGTGAATGATTTCGCCGGAGCCCGGAAACAGGTTCAAGCCCGTATCAAAAAGAGCCCGGGGAATGCTGAGGCCCATTATGACCTGGCCTGGCTATACGGTTCCCGTCTCGAGCTTGCAGAAGCCGCCGGGGAATACAGCAAGGCCATCCAAATGAACAACAGGTTCGCTGACGCCTACTACAACCGGGGACTCGTGTATGCGGCCATGGGGGAGTTCACGAAAGCCATTGAGGACTTCAGTTCGACGATCAAGTTGAACCCTGCGGCGGCTGACGGATACTGCAACAGGGGAAATGCCTACTTTTCTATGAATAAGGTTGATTTGGCGATCCTCGACTATACCAAAAGTATCGGCCTGAACCCGGGAGATGGTGACATGTATTACAACCGCGGCAGGGCCTTCGCGGCGGCCGGGAAGAAGGCCAAGGCCGTTGTAGATCTCAGGAAGGCCGTTTCCCTGGGTAACGTGGAAGCCGCTGACTATTTGAAAACCCTTTCGTGATCCTAATCACGGGGCCTTTTGACGTTCCGGTTTCATGGCCCTGTGGATTTTCTTGAGAAGGTCCGTGTCGTTTTGAGCAAGTTCCCTGGCCTTTTGGAAATGAAATCGGGCCTTTTGCAATTCCCCGAGGGCCTTGAAATACCGTCCAAAGTTGTAGTGAGCCAAGGCCAGTCTATTTTGTCTTCCATAAGAGATACCGAGGTGATAGTAGATCTCATTCCTGCTCGGGTTTAAGGAAGCCAACCTCCTCAAAAGTTCTATGGCCTCCTGATAGTCCTCCAGGTTTTCATAAGATAAGGCCAATGTGAAGAGGGAGGCGGTGTTCTCGTTTTCAAGGGTGAGCGCCTTTTTGAGGACCATTACGGCCTCCCTGTCTTTTCCCATCAGCTGATAGGTCTTGCCAAGGGTTTGCAGGATCAAAACGGAATCAGGTCGCTTTTCCAGTGCCTTTTGGAGGTTTGAAACAGCATAACCAAATTCAGATTGGGCACCATAAACGATTCCGAGACCCAGATGGGCGTTGGGGGAATCGGGGGCCTTTTTGAGGTCTTGCAGGAATTGCCGTTCCGCCTCGTCGGGATCCATGCTGACGGCCTGAACAACGGTCTTGAAAAGGGGAAAGATGGCCCTGAAGCGATCGGCCTCCTTTTTGACGGGCACTGCTGAATACTGTTTCACCATGCTGTCAATGTTCGCCATCCTCTCTGGACCCGTCGGGTGTGTGAGTAGATAGGGCGGGGTCTTTCCTGGATCCATCCAGCTCCCCTGTTCAATTTTTTTCAGTGCTGCGATGAGACCTTGGGGGAGGAATCCTGCCTCCGTGCTGTACCGAAACCCCAACTGGTCTGCCTGACGTTCGTCTTCACGGCTGTAGTGGAGTTGTGCCTGAAGCCCGGCGGCCATGGATCCGGTGATGAGCGCATTTGCAGCAGCTCCCCCTCCTATGAAAACGCCCGCAAGAATTCCGGCTATGGTGGCAAGGCCTATTTTCTTGTTTTGCTCAATGCGGTGTGAAAGATGCCTTGCAGTTGAGTGTCCTATTTCATGGGCCATGACGGCGGCCAGCATGTCACAGTTATCCATGGCGTCGATGAGACCTGAATAAAAAAAGATCAGTCCTCCGGGTGCTGAGAAGGCATTCAGAGAACTTTCTTTGATGATATAGAAATGGAAGGGGAATGGTTTTGTCTTTACGGCCTCTGTGAGATATTGCCCCAAGTCATTGATGAAACCGTTGGCATAATCATTATCCAGCACTTCGTAGTGCTTTCGAACCTCTGCGAGAAACTTTTGGCCGAGGACGGTTTCTTCTTCTATGGACAGGGCCGCGGCACTGGATGGAAGGAGAAAAACAGGTGACAGAACAAGAAAAAGGATGGCCAGGAAGGCAATGGCATGAATGATGGGAGTTCTGGAGGTCAAGGGCCATTCCCTCCTGTAGCTTCCTCGGAAGGAGAGACCCGGGGCGCCTCGATCCAAAGGCTTTCGAGATCGTAGAATTCTCTTACGGGCTGGTAGAAAATATGGACCACAACATCACCATAATCAATGAGGACCCAGTGGCCCTCCTGAAGGCCCTCAATGCCGTAAGGCCTGAAACCCTCTTCCTTCAGTCTCTTGGTAACATGACGAACGATAGACTGCACCTGCCTGCTTGAGTTTCCACTTGCGATCAGGAAATAGTCCGTCATGAAGCTCAGCTTTCCGACCTCGAACAAGACGGGATCAAGAGCCTTTCTCTCCCTGACGATCTGGAGACACAATTTTGCCTTATCAAGACTTTCCATGCACTCTGTACAGTCCCTTCTCATAAATATAGTTCCTGACGGCTTCAGGAACAAGGAAGGCAATGGATCGGCCGGAGCCTGCCAGCCTGCGTATATTCGTGGCCGAAATAGCGATAAGTGTGGACCTGTAGATGATGACACGGTTGCCGGAGGACATCGTGTAAACATCTTCCGCACCGGCCTGATTCAGAGAAGCGCCGAGCCCGAAGATAAAGTCCCTGAGGGCTTCGATGTCATAACTCGGCCGTGGTATGAGGACAAAGTGGGCATAGTCGAAGAGTTCCCCGTATCCTTTCCACGTCCGGATATCCAGGAAGGCATCACTTCCCACCATGAAGTAGATGTCGGCGGTTGTACCGTATTGGGACTTGAGCTGTCTGAGGGTATCGAAGGAATAGGATGGCCCGGCCCGCCTTCCCTCAAGATCGAGTGCCTCCAGAATGGCGGATGGCTCAACGCCGAGTCGGACCATGGCCAACCGATGGTAAAAGGGGGTTACCGGTTCGTTTGACTTGTGGGGCGGGGAGGCTGCTGGAATAAGAAATATTTTTTCCAGATCCAGGGCCTGGCCGACTTCTTCGGCTGTGCGCAGGTGTCCAAAGTGGATCGGATCGAACGTCCCGCCCAGGATACCCAGTTTCGCAGGTGCGGAAGCCTTCAATTTCTTATTTGTCCTTGACCGTAGACGATGAATTTCGTGGTGGTTAACTCTTCAAGCCCCATGGGACCAAATGCGTGAAGCTTGGAAGTGTTGATTCCTATTTCCGCCCCAAGTCCCAACTGGTTCCCATCGTTGAAACGGGTAGAGGCATTGACAAGCACCACGGAGGAGTCCACCTCTGCGAGGAATCTCCGGGCGTTTTCATAATCGTTTGTCACAATGCTTTCCGTGTGGTTGGACCCGTACCGGTCAATGTGGTCGATGGCTTCATCCATTCCGGAAACGACCTTGACGGCAAGGGTAAGCCCGAGGAATTCCTCTGCCCAGTCGGTATCAACAGCCGGCGATATCTCCGGAACCAGTTGAACGGTCAGCGGGCATCCCCTTATCTCCACAGAGGCTTCCTGAAATCGGCCGATCATGGGGGGCAGGAATTCGCCGGCGATGTTTTCATGCACCAGAAGAGTCTCCATGGCATTGCATACCCCGGGACGTTGAACCTTGGCATTAAAACAGATCGCTTCGGCCATGTTCCGGTCTGCGAATTCGTCCACATAGACATGACACACCCCCTTGTAGTGCTTGAGCACGGGGATGCGAGATTGACGGGTCACAAACCGGATGAGACCTTCGCCGCCTCTGGGAATAATAATATCAATGTGGTCTTCAAGGCGGAGCAGCTCATTGACCGCTTCGCGGTCGGTGGTGGGTACCACCTGGATGGCCTTTTCGGGGAGTCCCGCATCCCTGAGGGCTTCACCCAGCAGATCGACCAGGGCGAGATTGGAGTGAATGGCCTCGGATCCCCCCTTCAGAATAACGGCATTTCCGGATTTGAGGCAGAGACTGGCCGCGTCAACCGTGACATTGGGTCTTGACTCATAAATAAAGCCAATGACTCCGAGGGGTATGCGAACACGGCCCACGTGCAGTCCATTCGGCCTTTTCCACATGCCCGTGACCTCTCCCACGGGATCCGGCAAGGCGGCAACTTCCTTGAGTCCTTCGACCATGCCCTCTATTACTCTTTCATTGAGTGTGAGGCGGTCGATCATGGCTGACGACAGTCCTGTATTTCTTGCCGCTGAAAGGTCCTTGGCGTTCTCTTCAATAATGTCGCGACGCCTTTCATGAAGCTTGGCGGCCATCAATCGGAGGGCGGCGTCTTTCTGCGTCCGCTGACATTTTCTCAATTTTCTTGCAGCGTCCCTTGCCTCTTCTCCCATTTTCTCCATCATGACCGCAATAGACATAACCCTTTTCCCTCTTTCTCATCCGTGATGACAAGGTTGTCGCGGTGGATGACCTCATCATCGTGCTTGAAACCCAATATCGATTCTATTTCAGATGTCTTGAGCCCTTTTATCTTCATAATGTCACCGGAATGGTAGTTGACAAGGCCCATGGCAAGCTCAACGCCTTTTTCATTAGCCAGCAGAACGGCGTTGCCCACGCTGAAGCGTCCCTCCACGTCCACAATGCCTGAAGGCAGCAGGCTTTTGCCCCGCCCCAGGATGGCATTTTCAGCGCCCTTGTCTATGACAATAACACCTTTCGGGGATTTGGTGAAGACAATCCAGTGTTTTTTGTGACATAACCGGTTCTCGGCCGGGAGGAAAACGGTTCCCTCTACCTTGCCTGCAAAGACGGTTTTCAAAATATCAGGTTTCAGGCCGTTCGCTATAATGGTCGGTACGCCCCCAATGGCGACCTTTTGAGCCGCCCTGACCTTACTTGCCATGCCACCGGTGCCGAGAAAGCCTGGGATCGCATTGGCATCCGAGATGATTTTCCGGTCGACCTTCTCCACCACGTCAAGCAAGGTTGCATCTTGGTGGAGACGCGGGTCCTTGTCAAAATATCCGTCGATGTTTGTCAGGTTCACAAGGAGCTGGGAGTCGGTCATCCCCGTGACCATGGCGCTCAGGTTGTCATTGTCGCCGAACTTGATTTCATCAACAACCACCGTGTCGTTTTCATTGATGACCGGAATGATTTTCCATGACAGAAGTGTGAAAAGGGTGTTGCGTGCGTTCAGGTAGCGGCGCCTGTGGGTCAGATCATCCCGGGTGAGGAGAATCTGTGCCACACGCTGTCCGTAATGTCCAAAGGCCTCCTCGTAGGCCATGATCAGACGACTTTGTCCTATGGCAGCCACGGCCTGCTGTTGGGATACGGATTGGGGCCTTTTTTTCAGGCCCATCTTGCGAAGTCCGGCTGCAATGGCTCCGGAAGAAACCAGGATGATTTCCACGCCGTCTCGCCGGAGATCAATCATTTGTGAGACCAGATTCTCGATGACGGCCGTGTTCAGGTCATTGCTCGCAGTCAAAACCCCGCTTCCGACTTTCACAACGATACGTCTTATGCCCTTTAACAGTGCGCGGCGGGCAATTTGTGGATCGTGGGCTGCTTCCATGCTTAAGTTTGTCCTGTCTTTCCTCTTTTCTTAAAGACGGGGTCAGTTTGTTTCAGACAATGTAGACCCGAACTGGTTTTGATGACTTAATAAAAGGCTCATTTGTGCTGCTAACGGCAGCCTATTAGTAAGGAAGTGGAACCGAACCTGACAATCTTTTTCAGATGCTTTCTAAACACTCCTGAGGGGATGGACGGTTATTTGGGGTTTAGCGGTGCGCAGTAGTGGGCGCATGGGTTTAGGAGGTGTAAACCCCAAATAGCCGTCCATGTCGGAGTTGGTTGCCAAGTGCACTATGAGAAAGCACATGAAAAAGATTCTCAGATTCGCTTCCGCAAATGCGTTCAATAAAGCGACTTCGTTTGAAGTCAACAAAGTGCCCAGAGACGGACATTCTACGATTCCATCAATCGTGATGCTCAAAAAACCGCGTGTACAACATCTCCCTGAACGTGTCGAGCCCTTGTCCGGTGAGCGCAGACACTGCAAGGGAGTCTATACCAAGACGATCAAGGGCGCCCTGCAGTTCATTCAGGTCCCTGTTATCCGGACTTTCAATATCCATTTTATTGATCAAGACCATTTGGGGCTTTTCCGCCAGTTCAGGGTTGAAGGCGGTCATTTCGTTTCTCAAGGTGTAGAAATCCTCGAGAATGCCGTTTCGAGGGCGATAGGTAATGTCCAGCAGGTGTACCAAAAGTTTTGTCCGTTCAATATGTTTCAAGAAACGGTGGCCCAGCCCGCGCCCCTGACTGGCGCCTTCGATGAGTCCCGGTATGTCGGCTATGGTCAGGTTCTTATGTTCCGGAAGATTCAGAACCCCCAGGTTGGGAATCAGGGTGGTAAACGGATAGTTGTCAATTCTCGGGCGGGCGGTCGTCAGGCGGGATAATAGGGTAGACTTGCCGGCGTTGGGTAATCCAATGAGACCGATGTCGGCCAGGAATTTGAGCGAGAACCGCAGGGTTATTTCCTGACCGGGCGTCCCTTCCTGGGCTATGCGGGGGGCCCGATGGGTGGCGGTGGCAAAATGCTGGTTGCCTTTTCCTCCCTTACCACCGGAGATAAGCACGAATTCTTCTTGATCGTGGATAAGATCAGCAAGCTGGCGCCCGGTCTCTTCTTCCTTGACCAGAGTCCCGACAGGCAGTTTGAGAAGGAGATCCGAACCCCTTTTGCCGGATTGATTCCTGCCTCTCCCGGGTTGCCCGTTTGAGGCCTTGAAGTGAGGTTTTGATCGGAAATGCGAGAGGGTTTGCAGTTGGTTTGTTGCCTTCACAATGATGTCGCCGCCGTCACCTCCGTCTCCACCATCCGGTCCGCCTCTGGGTCTGAACCTTTCTCGCAGAAAACTCACACAACCGCTGCCGCCGTCCCCGGATTTGGCTGTGATGACAGCTTCATCCAAAAAAACCATATCCCTTTTTTCAGGTGCCGAAATAGGCCTTTCGGCCTATGACGCATACACGCTAACTTTCTTGCGAATTTTTCCAAGGCGCTCATAGGCCACCACACCGTCTATCTTTGAATAGATCGTGTAATCTTTTCCCAGGCCGACATTGTTTCCGGGGTGAATCTTGGTTCCTTTCTGACGGACAAGAATGCTGCCCGCTGCAACCCGCTGACCCGAGTATCTCTTGACCCCATAACGCTGACCGGCGCTGTCCCTACCATTTCTTGAGCTGCCGCCCGCCTTTTTGTGTGCCATGATTAGTCTTCCTTAGAATAATTTATTGTTCGGGAACATCAATTTGTTCAATTTTTACCAGAGAAAAGGCCTGCCGATGACCATTTTTTCTCCGATACCCTTTTCTGCGTTTGTACTTGAATACGATGATTTTTTTCTCCCGTCCCTGGCGGAGGATCTTGCCGGTTACCTTGGAGTCAGCAAGAAAAGGGGCGCCGAAGTGGGTGCCTCCCTCGTCCGAGGCCATCAATATTTCGTCAAAAGTGACGATGTCTCCTTCCTGCCCTGAAAGCTTTTCAAACTTGACTTCATCCCCTGGGGCAACGGTGTACTGCTTTCCACCGGTCTTGATGATTGCATGCATGGTATTGCTCCTTCAAAAAAATCAATTGGTTATTTTACCTAATTCGGCATTCAAGTCAAGATGAAAATGCTTCATCCAACGTTTCGACCAGGAAAAAATGGTGCCCCCGGCGTGACTCGAACACACGACACCCAGATTAGGAATCTGGTGCTCTATC
>CAYOIU010000052.1:0-9369 GCA_964404085.1 uncultured Desulfobacteraceae bacterium
GGAGGCACCTTTCTTCTGGTCAGTGGGGACCTATCCGGGAACGTCCAAAACCATCATCGAGGTTGAAACGGATGAGGGTATTATCGGGCTGGGTGAAGCCCCCTCCTGGGACTGTGCCGAGGTCATCAATCAACACATGGGCCCCAGGCTTATCGGCCGGGACCCGATCGATATTGCCGGCTGTGAAATGCAATGCGTCCCGGAGTGGCGCGTGGTCCAGAATACGGATGACGCCTCCGTGGTAAAGGCCTTCGGTGGTATCGAGATGGCCCTGTGGGACATCCGGGGCAAGGCATGGGACAAACCGCTTTATGAACTGCTGGGTGGGGCCGTTCGGAAAGAGATTCCTTTTACCGAATATTTCTCCTTCAGGGTGGAAAAGGACGGGTGCGGAGGGGAAATGTCCCCCGAAGAAATCTCCGACTACTGCTTGAAGATGCGGGATGAACATGGATCCACCCTATTTGAAGGAAAACTGAGCATAGGCGACCCCTTTCTTGAAATCGCCACAGTCAGGATGCTGCGCCAAAGGCTCGGCGAAAGGGCCATGATCCGGCTGGATGCCAATATGTCCTGGTCCTTGTCCACCGCACGCACCATCCTGCGGGAGATTGAACCGTTGAACATCCGAAACTATGAGGATCCTGTAGCCACATTTGAGGAAATGGCCCAGCTGCGCAAACATTCAGCCATCCCCTTTTCCACCCATATCCCGGACCTGCGGCGGGCCCTTGCACTGGGAGTTCCGGATAACATCGTGACCAACTTTGCCGTTCTGGGAGGCATTCGACGCACCATTCGGTTCATAGGCGCCTGCGAGGCCATGGGAGTCGGGTTCTGGTGCTACAGCGGCGATGCCGGTATCTGCAATGCCGCCTACCTCCACGTCGTTGCCGCTACCGAATGGATACACGAACCCAGCCAATCCCTCTTCCGTTGGCAGATCGATGATGTCATTGAAGAAGGCCCGTTCAGGCAGACCCAAAATGTGATCCCCGTACCAGAAGGTCCGGGCCTGGGTGTGACCCTTTCGTCCAAGGGCCTCAAGAGGTGCCATGAGCGTTTTCTCAACGACGGACCGGTCAATCACTTCTATGACCCCAATTGTCCAGATCGTTTAAGACGCCTTCCTCTCGACTAAACGGAAAAAGGTAGAGCGACAAAGAAACTTTTCATCTTGAAAAAATCAAGGAGGACAAGACCATGGGAATCCGATTACCTGAACTCTATTTCAAACCCAAATTGCAGGTGATTAACGAGGATCAGATCAAACAGATCCACATGGCCTCTCTGGAGGTTCTGGAACGCACCGGCATCAAGATGACCCATCCAAGAGGGGTAGAATTGCTTTCCGGGGCCGGGGCCCGGGTGGATGGCGACCGCATCCGCATCCCTGCCTGGATGGTGGAGGATGCCCTCCGGAAGGCACCGTCCCGGTTGGTTTTGGGGAAGCGAAATGGTGAGCGGTCCGTCTTCCTGGAAGGCGACAAGTCCTGGTTCGGGCCCAGTCTGGACTGCATCGATTACCTGGATCCCCTGACGGATGAGCGCTTGCGTTTCACCAGTGAACACTGCAGGATCACCGCCTCCCTCGCAGATGGCCTGCCCAATTTTCAGTGGACCATGACCATCGGCATGGCGGACGACCAGCCGCCGGAGATTGCCGACAAGGTGATCGCCCGACAGGCCCTGACCTACAGTGAAAAACCCCTGGTCTTCTGCTGCAACGACGCCCGGAGCGAACGGGATATCTATGAAATGGCCCTTCTCATCTGCGGAGGCAGGGAAAACTTTGAGAAGGCGCCGATCGTGGTTCAATACTCCGAGCCCATATCACCGCTGGAGTATTATGATCCTGCCGTAGAAAAGATGTTGTTCACGGTTGAACACGCTATCCCCCTGATCAACTTCCCGGCACCACAGGCCGGCGGATCGGCGCCTGCAACCTTCGCCGGCACGGTCGTCCAGGGGAGTGCGGAATCCCTGAGCGGTCTCGTGCTGGCCCAGCTTGCCCGGCCGGGAGCCCCTTTTATTTACGGGGCCTTCGCCACCATCATGGACATGCGAACTTCCATATTTTCTTACGGCGCGCCCGAATTGACCCTGATGGTCGGGGCCATGGCCCAGATGGCGCAATACTACCAGCTCCCCTTCTTCGGTACTGCCGGCTGTACCGACGCCAAGTTCTGTGACGCTCAGGCCGCCGCCGAAGCAACCTTTCAATGCCTCACCGCAGCCACAGTCGGGTCCGGTCTGGTGCATGACTGCAGCAGCTGGATGGATCACGGTTCTCTGGTCTCCCCGGCCTTCATGGTGCTCGTCAACGAACTCCTCTTCAATGTCAATCAGCTCATGAACGGCCTGCCGGTGACCGACGAGACGCTGGCTGTGGATGTGATCGACAGTGTCGGACCGGGCGGCCACTACCTGCAGCACCCCCACACCCTGGAGCACTTCCACGATGTCAGGTATTCGAATCTTTTTGAAAGGATGATCTACAACCAGTGGGAAAATGAGGGCGGGAAGCGATTCGAGGATCGGCTGCGTGAGGCCACCAAAAAGGCCATGGTACACGAACCCGCCCCGCTCGCCCCGGAAGTGGTCAAAGAGCTGGACCGCATGCAGGCCCACTGGAAATAGTGACTACACGCCCTTTTCCTTGATGAGCAGGCTCAGCAGTGCACCGGCCAGCGCCATGATGGCAAAGGAGAAAAAAACAGCGCCATAGGAGTGAAACACGTCGAGGATCTTGCCCGAAAGCGGTGTCGTGATCACACCGGCCAGGCTGGTGAAGGTCGTCAGAAATCCCATCCCGGTGCCCGATAGTTTTCTCGATAAAATGTCCGATGGATAGGCCGCCAGGAGGACGTCCGGCATGATGATCATGAACCCGACGAGGATGAGGAGGCCCAGGGCGAAACCGAAAGGCATCCCGAAAGACAGGAGCAGGCCGGACCCGGAAAGGATACACAACCCGAGAATAATGAGCGGTTTTCGTCTTCCGCCGAAAAAGGAATCCGATAGGAAGCCCGAGATGGGTGAAGCGAAGATACCGGGGAGGAGCACAAGGGCGGAAATGGTGCTGGCCCTGTCCACGGACATGGCGTAGCCTTCCTTGAGGAATGACGGGATCCAGATCAGGCAGCCGAATTGAACGTATACAAAGCAGAAATAGACCATCGCAACCGTCCACAGGATGCGGTTGGTCAAAACGATGGAAAGCCCTGATCTTGAACTGTTGTCAAACTGGGTTTCCAGATGGCGTTCATCGTCAAAATCGGGAAGCCCCCTCTCATGGGGATGATCCCTGACGACGATCCAGAAAACAAGGGTCAAGACCGCCATCATCAGCGGAGGGATGATAAAGGCCATTCGCCACCCGAACCGATCTCCGAGAAAACCTGACAGCCTTATTCCTCCACTGCTCCCCAGGGTGACGCAAGTTACGAAAAGCCCCACTGCCGTTCCCCGCCGTGCCCGCGAAAACCAGTTGACGATCAACTTGATTGCCGAATTCCATCCCATGGCCTGCCCAAGCCCGTTGACGCATTGTGCCAAGGAAAGCACACCGAATGTGCTTCCCTGGCTGAACAGAAAATTGCCGCATATGGAAATCAACGCGCCACAGGTGAGGACCTTTCGCGGGCCGAAGTGATCTGCCAGAGACCCGGAAGGCAGCTGAAAGGCCGTGTAGCTCAGAAAAAAAAAAGCCATCAACCAACCGGCCTGTGCGTTGGAAAGCCCCAGGTCACCCTTCAAAAGCGGGATCATTGGGGAGTAGTTGAACCGGTTGACATAATACATACCAAAAAAGAGCCATGTCAGGGCGAGGATCTGATTGGCCGGTGACCAAAGACGCTTCCTTTTCAAACAATCCTCCTTCTTTCGTGGCCTCGGCCGCTATTTGCTTTTGGATGGGGTGGACTCCTAAAAACTCACATTGCCCGGGGTCCTTGGAAAGGGGATCACATCGCGGATGTTGGCAAGGCCGGTGATAAACTGTATGAGCCTCTCAAAACCAAGACCGAATCCCGAATGGGGGGCCGTGCCGAACCGCCTCAGATCCAGGTACCACCAGTAGTCATCCGGATCCAGGCCGGTCTCTTTCATCCTTTTATAGAGCGTATCGTAGTCGTCCTCGCGCTGACTGCCCCCGATAACCTCCCCGATCTTGGGGACCAGGACATCCATGGCGCGAAGGGTCTTTCGATCCTCGTTGAGCTTCATATAAAATGGCTTGATCTCTCTCGGGTAATCCACCAGGACAATGGGCCTCCCTACGGCCTTCTCACAGAGATAGCGTTCGTGTTCCGACTGCAGGTCGGTGCCCCAGGAAACAGGGAACTCGAACTTCGTCCCGGCCTTTTCGAGAACCTTGACGGCCTCCGTGTAGGTCAGATATTCAAAATCCTGTGAGACGATGGTGTTAAGCGTCTCCACGGCCGTCTTGTCTATAAAGCGGTTGAAAAACTGCATATCTTCGGAACATTTTTCCAGGACCCAGGAAAAAACATATTTCAGGAGGTCGACGGCCAGGGCCCTGTTTCCCTCCAGATCACAGAAGGCCATTTCCGGCTCAACCATCCAGAACTCCGCCAGGTGCCGCGAAGTGTTGGAATTTTCCGCCCTGAAGGTGGGGCCGAAGGTGTAGACATCTCCCAGGGCCAGGGCATAGATCTCCGCCTCGAGCTGTCCGCTCACCGTCAGATTCGCCGGGATGCCGAAAAAATCCTTGGAAAAGTCCGCATGTCCGTCTTTTTGAGGAATCCGATCCAGATCAAGGCTGGTGACGCGGAAGGTTTCGCCGGCTCCTTCGCAATCACTTCCCGTAATAACGGGAGAATGGAGATAGATGAAGCCCTTCTCCTGGAAAAAGGTGTGTATGGAGAGACTTACCGCGTTTCTTATCCTGGCGACGGCGCCGAAGGTATTCGTCCTTGGACGCAGATGGGCTATGGTGCGCAGAAATTCAAAGGAGTGGCGTTTTTTCTGAAGGGGGTAGGTCTCCGGGTCGGACCAGCCGATAACCTCTATCTTCTGGGCCTTGATTTCCACACTCTGGCCCTTGCCGGGCGAAAGCGACAGGGGTCCGACAGCGCAAACGGAACACCCTGTCTGAATTCTCCTCACCTCACTCTCGTAATTGGATAAAGAGGATTCAGCTATAATCTGAAGTCCCTGCATGCAGGATCCGTCATTCAACTGAATAAATGAAAAACCACCCTTCGAATCCCGTCGGGTCCGCACCCACCCCATCACGGTGAGAGTGGTGCCGATTGCATCCGATCTCAGGACCTCCGAAATCCTCGTCCTTTTCAACAGAAAAGCCTCCTAGACGTAAGAGCCACTACCCATTCTTCTTTTCAAACTCATTCATAAAATCCACCAACGCACCGACCCCGTCAACCCCTGTAGCGTTGTAGATGGATGCCCTGCAGCCACCGACCGAACGGTGACCCTTGAGACCGCCCAGCCCCGCTTCCAGGGCCTCGGCGACGAATTGCTTTTCCAGGTCCTCGTTTGGAAGCCTGAATGTGACATTCATGAGAGAACGGCTGTCCTTTTCAGCCGTGCCCCGGTAGAAGCTTGAACCATCAATGCAACCGTAGATCATTGAGCCTTTTTCCCGGTTGATTTTTTCCATGTTTTCAAGTCCCCCGACCGTTTCTTCCAGCCATTTGAGGATCAGGCTGATGGTGTAGATCACAAAACAGGCGGGTGTGTTGAACATGGAATTCTTCCCGGCAAAGGTCGTGTACTTGAGCATGGTGGGAATATCTTCGGGAACCCGATCCAGCATATCCTTTCGGACGATCACCAGGGCCGTTCCTGCAGGTCCGATATTCTTTTGGGCGCCTGCGTAGATCAGGCCGAAAGGTCCTGCATCAAAAGACCGGCTGAGGAAATCCGATGACATGTCACAGATGAGGGGTACATTGCCCGAATCCGGAAACGCGGCCCATTGTGTACCCTTTATGGTGTTGTTGGAGGTCAAATGAAGATACGCAGCCTCCTGATTCATAATGAAATCCTTGGGAATGTAGGAGAAATTCCTGTCCTCAGAAGATGCGACCACTTCCACGTGTTTTCCCTGGATCTCGGCCTCTTTAATGGCCTTGGTGGACCAGGTGCCCGTGTTGATGTATTCCACCGACTTTCCGGCAGAGGCCAGGTTCATGGGAATCATACAGAACTGAAGGCTGGCTCCTCCCTGGATAAAAAGGACTTCAAAATGATCACCCAGGTTCAGGAGGCGTTTGGTCCTTTTAACCGCGTCGTTGATTACGTCGTCAAACCATTTGGAACGGTGGCTCACTTCAAGAACCGACATGCCCGAACCCTTGAAGTCGAGCAGTTCCGCTTGAATTTCTTCAAGCACGGAAAGAGGCAGTGCTGCGGGCCCGGCATTGAAATTATGGATTCTCTTTGTCATTCTTATTCTCCTTTTTCTGTCGTGTTTTCCAGTTCTTCAATCATCCCATCAACTGCTTTAAGACCCTCTTTGTCCGTTTCAAAGGGCGGCCTGCCAGCCAGGTCAGCCTCAATAATCTCGTTCCGGAATGGAATAAATCCCAGGAAGTCGAAATCGGGCATTTCTCGCAGGAGAAATTCCCTGTCTGCGTCAGATCTGATCTTGTTGCCCACAAAGCTCAGTTTTCTGACTCCGATATCACCCGCCAGTTTGCGGATCTGATGGGCCGTCTCAATGCTTCGTCTCCCAGGTTCCACGACCACCACGAGACGATCCACGGCCATGGCGGTACCCCTGCCCATGTGCTCCAGCCCAGCCTCCATATCCAGCACCACCACCTCGTCGCGGGCCAGGACAATATGTCTGACCAAACTCTTGAGAAGGACGCTTTCAGGACAGATGCAGCCACCGCCCCCGGTCTTGACCCCTCCCATGACCATGACCCGAACACCGTTCACCTCCACGGAGAGCTTCTCGGGAAGATCATCCACTTTGGGGTTCAGTTTGAAAAAGGAGCCCATTGCCCCTACTTTGGCCTCTGTTCGCTCCTCGATGAGTTCTTTCATACGAGCTATGGGTACGATCTCTTTACCTTTCCCGACACCAAGGGCCTGCGCCAGGTTCGCATCAGGGTCGGCGTCAATGGCCAGGACCTTCTTTCCCCTGTCGGCAAGGCCCCTGACCAGAAATGAGGCGAAGGTGGTTTTTCCCACTCCACCCTTTCCACTGATAGCCAATTTCATCATCTATCTCCTTTGAAATCCAAATGAGTGTCTAAAATAATCTCATTGGGGCCGCTTTTTCAAGTAAAAAGGTGTGGCCAAATCGCCTGCCGTAATGTAAGAGACAAGCGGCTGGAAATAAAAGGATTTGTTCACTATGGAATTCGAAATTGCCATTGAAGGGCCGACACAGGCCATCAAAGAACTTTCCCGTCTGCTTGAGGGCGTCACCTTGCGGCCCGGAAATGTGCCTCCTCTCGAACCGGATTCCCTGCCCTTGGAGTCCATTTGCATCCGTGAACCATCGCCTGAATCAGTGGACAGAAGATTACTGGCACTCTCTGCCCTCATTGATAAAGTTGAAGCAGAGGGCGACCTCCGTGACTGTCTCAAGCTGAGGGTACGAAACCTGGCCTATTCCGAGCCCCCGTCCGGTTCCGAACACTTTCTCGTGCCTTTCAACCCAATCCCCTCCCTCACGATTCAACCCTGGTCTTCCGAACACATCCATAGGTTTGACGAACATACCATCTTCCTCGACCCCCACAACGCCTTCGGGACAGGAAAACATCCCACAACCAGGCTTTGTCTTGAAATCCTTGCAAGTCTGGCCCCCACAAACCATTGTGAGCGTCCCTTTGCTGAGTGGTCCGTCCTGGATTTCGGATGCGGAACTGGCATCCTCGCCATCGCGGCCCTCAAACTGGGCGCGAAGGAGGTCCTGGGGGTTGAAATCGATGCGCAATCTGTGAAGACGGCCCTGAAAAACACCAGGCTGAACCGGCTCTCCCAACGAATTCAAATTGAGCAGGGATCCTGGGATAGGGTGGGTGGAGCTTACGAACTCATTCTGGCCAACGTGGTACCATCCGTACTCTTCAGGATGGACGATGCGATTTCATCGCACCTGAAAAAGGGCGGGCTTGCCGTGGTATCGGGTTTTGGGGAAAATCTCCTTGAGGAGATGACCCGGTTCTTTTCGGGAATGGGTTTGATCATGCTGAACCGGTTCAGTCTGGAAGGCTGGGGGGCACTTCTCATGACCGATCCATCCTGATTCATCCCAATCGCTATTTCTCTTCAAAATATTCTTTTACCGCTGCTAAAGAAACGCTTCCCCTTTCTTTGAGAAAACGTTCTTTTGCCAAAGCAATACGATCCAGGGAATCCCTGAATCTCTGGAGTTGGATGTCTCCGACCAGGAGATTCTTTCTCATGAGCCCTATGCTTCCCAGTACACATTGCTGATCCCGGCATATCAGAAGGATATCCGCCCCGGCCTTAAACGCTTCGACAGCACCGTCAACCACGCCTGTGCCACGGGAAATGGCCCCCATCTCCAGATCATCGGTGAGGATCAGTCCATTAAAACCAAGACGCTTTCTCAGGAGTTCAGTCAGGATTTCGTGGGACAGGGTTGCGGAGCTTACCGGATCCAGGGAAGGGTATACCGCATGGGAACTCATCACCCCGGTTACCCCGGCCCGAACGGCGGCCCTGAAGGGTGGGATATCCACATTTTCCAAGTCTTTCCGGTCCAAAGGGATTTCCGGGAGTTGCTTGTGAGGGTCAAAATCGGCCATACCGAGACCAGGGAAATGCTTGGCTACCGCCATGACACCGTTTTCCTGAAGTTCTCTGATCACCATGGAGCCGAGAGATGCGACGGTCTCCGCATCTTCTCCAAACGTGCGCCCTATCAAGTGTTTCTCAGGTGAACCTCTGGGCACGTCCAGGACCGGGGCCAGGTCCATGTTGAGACCGACTAGCTTCATCTCCCTTGCGGTAACCCTGGCAAATTCTTTGGCCTTCGTTACCCGATCAGGATCGCGGCCGATTTCCGTTTGTCCGGGGAACTCCGTAAAGGGCGCCCTCAATCTGGCCACCCGCCCACCCTCCTGATCCACTGCCAGGAAAAGGGGTATCTCGTGATGCTGGAGAGACAATTTCTGCAAGTCGCGGCAGAGGGTCGCCAATTGGACGGGATCTTGGATATTTCGTGAAAACAGGATGATTCCCCCGAGCCCATACTCCCGGATCAAGGTCTCGGTGCCGGTGTCCAGCTCGGGCCCGGGCATTCCTGCCATAAACAACCTGCCAATCCTGGTATTCAGCCCATCCAGATCGAGTGAGGGATTCACTTCCAAAATCTCCTTGGTTGACATCTTGAACAAT
>CAYOIU010000052.1:9379-16674 GCA_964404085.1 uncultured Desulfobacteraceae bacterium
TATAATCACATTGAAATATTTGCAATGAAAAAGATGACAAGGAGCACCATGAAAGCCATGATCCTGGCAGCGGGCCTCGGTACCCGGCTGAGCCCCCTGACAAACGATCGTCCCAAGGCCCTCATGCCTTTGGGGAATCGCCCGCTTATCGACCGGAACATCGCCTATCTCCGATCATACGGCGTGATGGAAATAGTCGTCAATGCCCACCATCTCTCCGATCAAATCCTGGTGCATCTTGGAAGTGGAGAGTCCTTCGGTATCCCTGTTCACGTGCGGGTGGAACAGGAGATCCTGGGGACGGGAGGAGGAATCAAGAATGTAGAGGACTTCTGGGACGATGAACCCTTTATTGTCCTGAACGGGGACATTCTTACGGATATCAACCTGGGCGAGGCTTATGAGGGCCATTTGAAATCCGGGGCCCTGGCCACCCTCATCCTTCACCAAAGAGAGCCTTTCAACCAGGTCCTGTTGAACGATGAAATGGATCTGGTGGATATCGGCTCGAAAAACCTGCCCGGCCAGCTGGCCTTTACCGGTATTCACATCATTGACCCCGCTCTTCTGTCCCTTATACCGGGCGGGCGTTTCTCGAGCATCATAAATCACTATAACAGGCTTATCGCTGCTGGTAAATCCATTCGCGGCCATGTTGTGGAAGGGCACCAGTGGCATGATATCGGGACGGTTTCCGCCTACCTTGAGGCCAACAAGACGTTTTCTGGTAAGCAGCCCTTTCTGCTGGGAGAGGGATGTGTTATTGATTCCGGATCCGTAATGACGGACTGGGCGGTTGTGGGAGCGTCATGCTCCATCAGGAAGAATGCCCGGGTCGAGCGATCAGTCCTTTGGGACCATGTCACTGTTCATAGCGGGGCAGCGGTGATTGAGAGCGTTGTGACTTCAGGACGCGAGGTCCGTAACAATCTTGTGCATGCCGTCTACTAGATGGTGGCCATGCTGTCCGCCCACCCGACCGCATCCAGGTAGTAGTCGGGCACCTTTTCCTCATTGACCCCTGTCTTGGAGGCGGAATCTGCGAAGGCTTCCCAGTCCCCGGCTTCGTAGGCCTTCACCAGATCCAAAAAAACCGACAATTGGCCTTCGCCCTTCACCAGGGTGCTTTTGACCGCATCTGAGAGGGGAAGCTTTTCCATGAGTTTGCCCATTTCCTCATCCAAAATCGCATCGATCAAAGAAAAAAGGCCCAGGATAAACAACTCCGAGGTGTTCACACCTGAGACAGTATCGTTGCCCAGCAGTTCACACATCCGGGCCCTGATGATGGAGGTTCGGAGCAGTTCATCCGGTTTATCGGATGCCAGTTTGGCCATGATGATCAGCGATATAAAGCGCCTTACCCCTTTTTGCCCAAGAAGGACCATGGCCTGTTTAATGGAAGTGATCTCCCGCACACGCCTGAAATAGGCCGAATTCATGTAGCGCAAGAGTTTATAGGCGATGGAGACATCCCGGACCACGATTTTTTCAAGCTCCTCGAACTTCATATCCTCTTTGTTGGCCTCTGCCACCATCTGCATCAGATTAATTTTTGATGGAGAGACGTCCCTGCCGGTCAAAATCTGGGGTTTACTGAAAAAGTAACCCTGGAAGTAGGTGAATCCCATGTCCAGGGCGCGTTGGAATTCTTCATGGGTTTCAACCTTTTCTGCCAAGAACTTGACGCCGTAGGGAGACAATTTTTCGACATATTCTGCAATTTCGTCCAAGGAAGTGGCCATAAAATCTATCTTGATGATCCTTGCCAGTTGGATAAGCGGCCTGAGTTCATCCTGGTAAGAAAAATCATCAAGTGCAATTTCATAGCCTTTTTTCTCCATTTCGCGACATGCGCTCACGACTTCAGGCTCGGGAGAAACATCTTCCAGCACTTCCACCGTCACTCTTTCCCGCGGAAACATCAGGGGGACCTTCTGAAGCAGAAGGTCCTGGGTAAAATTGATAAAGGCCCTTTTGCCACCCAGCACCTGATCCATACCCATGGCGAAAAAGGTGTTTGAAAGCACTTTCGACGTGGCGGTGTCGCCATCTATGTCCGGAAACGCATTGATCATTCCCCCTCTGAAGAGCAGTTCATACCCATAGATTTTATTGTTCTTCCTGAAAATCGGTTGTCTTGCCACAAAGACGTCCATTTAATAGGATTCCCTTCCGCTACAGTCCAATTAATCCCGCGATTGAAAAAATCGTGAAACCGCCAAGCGTTCCCTGGTTCATTGTCTGCACAAATTAGGCCACAACGGCAAGGCGCCGGTCGCTTTGGGAACAAGACCTGTTAAATCATTTTTGCCCTTGTTTATGGATGGGGTTGTGATAAAAACACGGTATCTTCTTCCCATTCTTCCCAGGAGGCCGGCACGTGGACAATGCACTCAAGAAGTTCGTCTACGATTTTGTCAAAGACTATGACTGCCCGGAAGGTGAGGCATCTATAGAACCCCTTCCCGGCGATGGGTCGAAGCGCCGATTCTGGCGTGTGGAATCGCCAGTTTCCGAAAAGCGAGTCATTGTCATGGCAAACCCGCCCGTCAACCGGTATGCTTACAGGGAAAACAACGCCTACTTTCGGATAGGGAAACACCTGAAATCAAAAGGGGTGCCCATACCTCGGATCTATCTGTTCAGTCCGGAAGAGGGCTGGGTCATTATGGAAGACCTGGGGAAGCTCAGCCTACAGAACGTGGTTGAAGAGTCGAAAGATCCCCTGCCTATTTACCGTAAGGTGGTAAGGGAGCTGCTCCATCTGCAGCTGAAGGGGTCCGACAATTTCAAGGTGGAATGGTGCTGTCAGACGGCCAGATACGACTACACGGTCATGCGGCGAGATGAATCTCACTATTTCAGGGATGCCTTTCTAGGGACCTACATGGGTTTCAACGAAGACTGGGCGGAACTGGAGGTCTCCTTTGGTCATCTGGCCGCGCTGGCCTCACAAGCGAGAAGCGGTTTTTTCCTTTATCGGGACTTTCAATCCAGAAACATCCTGGTCCATAAGGGGCGAATCGGCTTAGTGGACTGGCAGGGCGGACGGCTGGGACCATTGGGTTACGACCTGGCTTCTCTTCTCATTGACCCCTATACCGCCCTTCCCCTCCCCCTTCAGAAAGAAATCTACCACTTCTACCTGTCTCTGCTAGCGGTAGACAACCCCGACCTTGTCAAGGATTTTGCAAAATACTATCCCTATCTCAGCCTTCAGAGAAATCTCCAGATCCTCGGGGCCTTTGCCTTTTTGACAAAAGTCCAAGGCAAGGTCTATTTCGAAGACTATATCCCAGGGGCACTTAGAAGCCTCTCCAGGCTCCTCGATGAAGTCCGGGACCCCGAACTGGATCCCTTGCGGGAGGTATTCATCAGACTGCCTCATTAAATTTTGACTCGACAATCCTTGCCCCAAAGGATAGGATTGCAGCTCATTAACCGGAAGAGACAGGATTCTCTTTTTGCAGGAAAACATCGTGGAAAGAAAGCGCATTTTTGAGCCGGGGGATTTCGTTTCAACCCCTACAGGCCACAACGGCCTTGTAATCTCAGATCAAGAACTCCAGGTGGTGCGGCAGAAATACAAAGAAGGACATCGACCCGGGCGGTACTTCGCCCCCGGGTGTTGTCAGCGCCCGGATTACGTCATCCAGATACCGGTCCTGTTTGAGGACAAGACGTTTGACGTCATGAGGGCCATGAACATCAGAAGGGCCAGTGATCTGTCCGCAGAGAAACAGCTTCATCTGAAGGGTCTGCTTACGGGCCAAAAGGAGGTCATGGATGGAAGACTGTATCTTTTGCAAAATCGTGAAGGGTGAGATCCCGTGTTTCAAGATTTATGAAGACGAAAGGGTGATCTCTTTTCTGGACATCAACCCCATGTCCCAGGGGCACACGCTCGTCATTCCCAAAACCCACGCTGAAAATCTCTGGGAAATCCAGGAAGAAGATCTCATGGCGGTGCAGGGCGCGGCCAAGAAGATCGCCAATGCGCTGAAAAACACCTTTGATTTGCTCGGGGTTGCCTGTATGCAGTTCAATGGTCGTGGAGTAAACCAGCTCGTTATGCACTACCATTTGCATCTTGTGCCACGATCCAAAGGGGAACCCATGCTCGCCATGAGTTCGTGGGACCAGAAACCAGGGGATCCCGAGGCTATTGCAGGATTGGCGGAGACAATAGCCTCAAGCTTGATGACTTCATAAGAAACTCGTTTATGCCGCAAACGGCAGCCCATGAGTAACGAATGGGAAGCGAATCTGAGAATCTTTTTCAGATGTTTTCTAAACACTCAAGAGGAAATGGACAGCTATTTGGGGTTTAGCGATACGTAATAGAGACGCGTAAAGTTTGGGAGGCGTAAACACCAAATAGCCGTCCATGTAGAAGTGCGTTGCCAAGTGCACTTTGAGAAAGCACATGAAAAAGATTCTCAGATTCGCTTCTTTATACGCGTTTAATAAAGCGACTTCGTTGGAAGTCATCAGGTTTGGGATATTGCTATTCAAGGAGTTCCACGTTCCAGTAGAGGTAGTCCCGCCAGGATTGCGGAATGTTGCTGATACCGACGGTAATCCTGACGGCGGGTATCCACGTGGGTCGGGAAGGTTTGCGGATAAGTCTCATACCCGCTTCATTGGGAGTAAGGCCGCCCTTGCGTCGATTGCACTCTACACAGCAGGTCACAATGTTTTTCCATTCGGTCAGACCGCCCCGCGACTTGGGAATGACATGGTCATAAGTGAGTTCCTCGGAACCAAACTTTTCTCCACAGTACTGGCATCGATATTTGTCTCTGGTATAGATATTCTGTCGGGAAAATTTGACGGGCGCCTTGGGGCGCTTGACCATCCTCAGGAGACGGACAACTGCAGGCAGTTTGATCGTGAAGCTGATGGAATGGATCTCACGGCCATATTCCTCCACTACTTCGACCTTTTCAAGAAAAAGGAGGGTGATGGCCCTTTTCCAATTGATAATCTTGAGGGGCTCGTAGGTGATATTCAAAAGAAGAACGCGCTCCATGGGATGTGACCTTACGCTGGTGTTTGACGAACATGGGCATTCAAACTAAACAGACAATTTATTGATATTTAGCCTAAAAGAATGATAAATACAAGAAGAAAGTGAAAGGAGATCAGATCAATATCATGAATGATGAACTCGACACCCTGTGCATCAACACCATTCGGATGCTCTCCGCCGACTGTGTTCAGCAGGCCAATTCAGGCCATCCCGGGATGCCCATGGGCGCTGCGGCCATGGCCTACGTGCTCTGGACCCGGTTTCTCAGCCACAGTCCGGACGATCCCAATTGGCCTAACCGTGACCGATTCGTCCTGTCCGCAGGCCACGGATCCATGCTGCTTTACAGTCTCCTGCACCTCACCGGGTATGATCTGCCCATGGGAGAGCTCAAAAACTTTCGCCAGTGGCAAAGCAGGACCCCGGGTCATCCGGAACATGGTCACACACCCGGTGTGGAAACAACCACCGGGCCCCTCGGACAGGGATTTGCCAACGGTGTCGGCATGGCCATTGCAGAACGCCATCTGGCCTCCTGCTTCAACCGGGCCGGATATGATATTGTTGACCATTTTACCTACGCCATCGTCAGCGACGGTGACTTGATGGAGGGGGTTTCTCACGAAGCGGCCTCTCTGGCCGGACATCTCGGCCTGGGCAAACTCGTCTATCTCTACGACGACAACCACATTTCCATCGAAGGCAGCACGGACATCAGCTTTACCGAAAACCGCATGCAGAGATTTGAGGCCTACGGCTGGCACACCCTGGCGGTCGAGGACGGGAACGATCTGGAAGCCCTGGAGAATGCCATCGGCGTGGCGCGGGAAGAAACGCGCAGGCCCTCAATTATCGCCGTGCGAACCCATATCGGCTATGGCAGTCCCAACAAACAGGACACGCCGGAAGCCCATGGTGAGCCCCTTGGCCACGACGAACTCGCCCTGACAAAAGAAAGCCTAGGCTGGCCACAGGAACCCCCCTTCTTGGTACCCGAACGGGCTGCCGAGCATTTCCGCGAGGCTGTGGAACGCGGGAGGAATTTACAGGCAAAGTGGAACAGCACCTTCCAGGCTTACACAAAGGCATTCCCCGAACCGGCAGGGAATTTGCGTCAATTACTATGCGGTAGCCTCCCTGACGGCTGGGAAAAACACCTCCCCGATTTTCCACCCGATCAGAAAGGAATGGCCACCCGCGCTGCTTCGGGAAAGATTCTGAACGCGGTTGCTCCTTATATACCCAATCTGATGGGAGGTTCCGCAGATCTGGCCCCCTCCAACAAGACGCTGATCAACGAAGGAAAGGATTATCAGGCCGGACAATACGAGGGAAGAAACATCAGGTTCGGCGTCCGCGAGCATGCCATGGGCTCCATACTGAACGGCATGGCGCTTCACGGAGGGCTGATTCCCTACGGCGGGACATTCCTCATATTTTCAGATTACATGAGACCGCCTATCCGACTTGCCGCCATGATGGGTCTGAACGTCATCTACGTCTTTACCCACGACAGTATCGGGCTGGGGGAAGACGGCCCCACACACCAGCCCATTGAACAGCTGGCCTGCCTGAGGGCCATTCCGAACCTCACTGTCATTCGGCCCGCGGATGCCAATGAGACGGCTGAGGCCTGGCGTGTCGCCCTTGAGAAAAAAGACGGGCCGGTAGCCATGGCATTGACGAGACAGGGACTTCCGGTCTTCGATCGTTCCCATATCGAGCCTGAAGAGAGGCTGTCAAGAGGCGCTTATATTCTCAGGGACGCCGTCGACGGTAAACCGGATGTGATCCTGATGGCGACCGGTTCAGAGGTCTCTGTGGTCATGAAAGCTTGCAGTTCTCTAGAGGAAAAGAATATCAAGGTCAGGGTAGTGAGCATGCCTTCCTGGGAACTGTTCGAACAACAGCCTGTGGATTACAAGGAGGGTGTTTTGCCCCGTGATGTCTCTTCACGCGTGGCCATCGAGGCCGGCGTCACCCAGGGGTGGCATCGGTATGCTGGAGCAAAAGGCACTGTTATCGGGATCGATCACTTCGGTGCGTCCGCCCCCTATCAAAAGCTCTACGAAGCTTTCGGCATTACGGAGCGGAACGTTGTGGAAAAGGTCATGGAAATCCTTGGCCGTTCCTAGCGGTAAAGCGCGGTTCAGCACACCTCACCATGTGGAAGACATAAGGAACTTGGTCAGGGGCACAGCAGTCTTTTTTCAGGCACGAGGGCTGTGTCAAACAGACGTCGACCAGCGTTGCTAAGCAA
>CAYOIU010000053.1:0-16628 GCA_964404085.1 uncultured Desulfobacteraceae bacterium
CGGAGTGTTTAGAAAGCATCTGAAAAAGATTGTCAGGTTCGCTTCCCATTCGTTGCTCATAGGCTGCCGCTCGCGGCATAGAGCAGCTTTTTGCAACTTCATCAAAGTAGAGGGCTCTTGATTTTTTTAAACGGCTGCTGATTCGGTGTCAATTTTTTTTGAGAGGAGCTTTCCGGCTTCCTTTGGGTGCGGTCCTTTTTGCTTGGGGATCAGCCCGGTTTGTTATATACTCGTTTGGAGCTTGAAATCCGTGACAAAAGACAAGAGGTACAACTGATGAAAAGGTGGATAGGCATCCTGATAGTAGCCCTCGCTCTTCCCTTTACCCTTTATACAATGGCCTTTGCAGCAGATCGTTTCACGATTACGTGGGTGTATGATGGTGACACCGTCAGAGCCGAGTCCGGGAAAATCGTGATCTACATTATGCTCGTCGGCATCGACGCCCCCGAGGTGGCCGACGAGGTACACAAGAAAGGCCAACCCTTTGGGAAAGAAGCCAGGGATTTCTTAGTGGGGGAGATTCTCAATCGTTCGGTTGAAGTGGTGGGATATGGTGTGGCCCCCTTTCCCCACGATAACATTATCGGTGTTATTCGCCTGGGCCAGAAGAATATCAACCTGGAAATGGTAAAAAAGGGTTTGGCTGAAGTCCAGAGGGATAACCTTCCGAAAGGTTTGGATATCGCACCCTACCTTGATGCTGAAAAGGATGCAATGGCAGGCAAGGTGGGCATGTGGGTATTGGGTGAACAGTATATGAGCCCCAAGGACTGGCGTCTCAAGTACATGAGCCATTTCGCCGGCACGGAGGGGAAATAAATATCAAAAATCCTCAAAATCGTTTTCCATGGGAATCACCTGTTCAGGATCGATGGGGTCGTTATCAGGCCCTGATATGGTTTTGGTTTTGCCCTGTTCCAAAGGGATGTGGGTGGGGATTTCCTGGATCGACGACCGTTCCACGTTTTCGATAAGGTTTTGATGTCCCCTACCATTCCGCCTACCTCCCGCCAGCGCCACAAGTTCCAGGACAACGCCCTTCATGTTTTCCGCCTGGGCGTTCATTTCTTGCGATGCTGATGCGGACTCTTCTGCGCTGGCCGCATTTTTCTGGACGACCTGGTCCATCAGGCTAACGGCATCGTTCAGCTGTTCGATGCCTTTCGCCTGTTCCTGGGACGCAGCAGCGATTTCCGCCACGAGTTCCCCGACTTTTGAAGTGCTTCCGGAAACCCCGGTGAAGGCTTCGTTGGTATGGTCTACAAGCGCAGAACCATCATTGATTTTCCGAACCGTGCCCTCGATAAGCTCTGCCGTATTTCGGGCGGCATCGGCCGTACGCATGGCAAGGTTCCGGACTTCATCGGCAACCACGGCGAACCCGGCGCCTGCTTCACCTGCCCTGGCTGCTTCCACCGCGGCATTCAAGGCAAGGAGATTGGTTTGAAAGGCTATTTCATCGATGGTCTTGATGATTTTCTGGGTTTCTTCACTGGCCTTTGAGATTTCCTCCATAGAACCGGTCAGCTTGCCCATGGCCTGGTTGGCGTCTCCAACCACCCTGTTGGCCTCTTTCATAAGCGTATCGGCCTGACCGGCGTTTTCGGCATTTTGCCTGGTCATGGTGGCCATTTCTTCAAGCGAGGAAGAGGTTTCTTGAATGGATGCCGCCTGTTCCGAGGCCCCTTCCGCAAGAGATTGGCTGGCAGAAGAGACTTGACTCGAACCGGATGCCACCTGATCGGCCCCTTCGTTCAACTCTTCCACAATGTGATTGACAGGTCGGGTAATGTTGCGGCGCGTGAACCAGTGAGAAAAAAGAAGGGCCAGGAGGACCGTTAGCATGATCACGATGCCGACCCATCTTATCACCTGGTTGATTTTCTTTCTGGCAAGGGCCGTCTTTTCATCGACGAGCCTTGCAATCTGGCCCTGTATGGCCTTGACTTTTTTATCCAAGGCCGCCTGCCGGACTTTTACCGCCGTCTCCACGTCATCGAGATAACTGCCCGTTCCGATCACCCAGCCCCAAGGTTTGAAAAGCTTCACAAAGGAGATTTTCGGAAAGGCCTTATCCGTACCATACTTTGGCCAGTCGTAGTCCACAAATCCCTGGCCCTTCGCACCACAGACCTTCACCATTTCCATGAAGACTTTCTTGCCTTTGGGGTCTTTAATGTTGGAAAGATCCTCGCCGTTCAGCTTAGGTTGGGGGGGGTTCATGATCATACGGGGGTGCATGTCGTTGATCCAGAAGTAGCCTTTGTTCTTGAGGCCATATCGGAGTTTCCCTACAAACGCTGCGATGTTTTCCTGGCTTTCGGCCAGGATGGCCTTTTTGACTTCTTCCGTCAGGCCCTCCTCCAGCATTTCCTTTGCGTCCTGGTTGGCCTTACCAAGAAAACTGTAAGCTGTTTCGACCACTGAACGCATGAGGGCCTTTTTGGCCTTTATGGTGTCCTCCCGGTAAGTGGCGATTTCCCTGGTTCCCTGATTCTTGAGTTCCTCGATACTGGCATCACCAAGCTTTTTGATCTGGAGAATGGAAGTGGCACTGTTGCTCTTCAACTGCCAGAAGGCCATTGCCCCCACTACGAATGAACTCAGGACCAGTGCGAAGGTAACCATGAGCATGATTTTGGTGTTGATCTTCATGGGCTTTCTCCCTTATCAGGACCATCCGTCGGTTTTTCGTAACTTATGGGTATTCTCTCAGTGACCCGGAAAATAGCGTGCACGAGGGGCAGGACATGGCCCGCCAAGGCGGGCTTGCAGGAAGAGATGCCAAAAAATTGTCGCTGGATGTCATGATAATTGACATCATTTTCCTCGTTCCAGCGCCTTTTTTAGCGAAACCTGGCCCTCAGGAGCTGTCCCAAATGGGCGTTTTAGAGAATATCCCCGTTCAATCAGGAAAATCACTGAAACAACGGTCAAATGAAGCAATAAATATGCCAGGAAGCCGGGTCAGGTTCGAAAAGGATGCGCGATTTTTTTGGTTCCGTTGGAAAAAAAGGATCTGGTGCGAGAGGGGGGAGTTGAACCCCCACACCTTTTGGGTACTGGATCCTAAATCCAGCGCGTCTACCAGTTCCGCCACTCTCGCAAAGGGTATGAAAGGATAGGAGTTGGTTTATATTTCCTGATTTTGTTGGGGCTGTCAAGGGATAATGGAGGAAGAAAGCCTTTCATCACACGCAGTCGTAAACCGTTTGACAAGGCCTTCATCTGCAAAGCTGTAATATCGATTGTTGCCGATAATGATGTGATCCAGGACCTGGATGTGGAGGAGCCTCGCGGCCCAGATGAGGTCCCTTGTCAGCCTCTGGTCTTCTGCCGAAGGAGCCGGATCGCCGGAGGGGTGGTTGTGAACAAAGACCAGGCCTGCGGCGCGCTGTTTCAGGGCCTGGGTCATGATCTCTCTCGGGTAAACCGCACTCCCTGTCAGGCTGCCCAGGAAAAGGTCCTCATCTGCAATGAGCTGGTTTTTCCGGTCAAGAAAAAGGACCTTGAAGACTTCCCGTTTCAGGTCCCGCATGTCGTGAAAGAGGTAGTCAAATACCGCCTGAGAGGAGGTGAAAAAAGACTTGCCTTTTGTACGGTCGCGCAGGTACCGGTTGGCGGTCTGGTGGACCAGGCCCAGGTAGAGCGCATTCTTCGGGCCGATTCCCTTGATTCGCGTCAGGTCTTGAGGAGGCGCCCCGAGGACACCGGAGAGGCTTCCAAAGCGCTTGATGGCCTCTCTCGCGGCCCATTTTACGTCTTTACGAGGGGTTCCCAGGGTGAGGAGAAATTCCACCACTTCCTCATCGGAAAATCGGTCAAGTCCTCCTTCCTCGAATTTGCGGCGCAGCCTTTCCCTGTGTCCCTGTCCCTTCTTTTGCCAGTCATCCCTATCCATTTCCACCTGTGCTCCGTATGAGAACAGGCCCAGTTATACCAGAAGTGCGAGGGAAATCAAGTGGCGCCTTAACTTTTTCGAGGAGCGATATTCTTCTATTGACAAGCGTTGCTCCTTTATCGAACATGCAAAGACAAAAGACGGAATGGCCGGCCTGGAGTATTACGGCCGGATGTGATATGACCCTCGTGCCTTCACTCTATAAACGGTTTGAAGCCACGAGAAAAGAGGCCATGCCGGAGAATTTTTCATGGCGAAAATCGGCGAAATCCTATTTGAAGGTCTTTGAAAGGGCTGTCGCCAAAAGGCGCAGACGCAAGAAATGAAAGAAAACTATCTTTGCATTCATGGGCATTTCTATCAGCCTCCCAGAGAAAACCCCTGGCTGGGAACCATCCAACACCAGGCCTCGGCCTTTCCCTACCATGACTGGAACGAGCGGGTGACTCGGGAATGCTACGGGCCCAACAGCAGGACCCGCCTCGCAGACGCGAAGGGACGAATCCTGAAACTCATCAACAACTATGAATTCATGAATTTTGATTTCGGACCCACCCTGCTTTCCTGGCTTGAAAAGGCCCATCCCTGGATCTACGAACAGATCCTCGCCGCGGATCGGGCCAGTCGGGCACGATTTCACGGACACGGCAATGGTATGGCACAGGTCTATAACCACATCATCATGCCCCTTGCCACCACCAGGGACAAACTGACTCAGATCCGGTGGGGGGTTGCGGATTTTGAGCATCGTTTCGGCCGCCGCCCCGAGGGCATGTGGCTCGCCGAGACGGCAGTGGACCTGGAAACCCTGGCCCTTATGGCCGAAGAAGGAATTCGTTTTACGGTCCTGTCTCCAACACAGGCAAAGGCAACAAGACCCCTTGGCCCGGGAGGAGAAAAGTGGAAAGATGTCTCACCGGGCAAGATGGACACCACCCGGCCCTACCGTGTTTTCCCAAACCCGCAGTCATCCCTTCATATGGACGTGTTTTTCTACGACGGTGAGCTTTCAAAGGCGGTCGCCTATGAGAAAATCCTCTCTTCCGGGGAGGCCTTTCTAAGCCGCATTGAAAACAGCATCGGCAATGACAGGGAAGGGGCCTGTCTGGTGAACGTGGCCACGGACGGAGAATCCTACGGACATCATTTCAAGTTCGGGGACATGGCCCTTGGCTGGCTCTTCGATCATCTTCAAAACGGCGAGGGGTTTCAACTCTGCAATTATGGTTGGTTTCTCAAAGAATTCCCTCCCAGGATGGAGGTTCGCATCCAGGAGAACAGCTCCTGGAGCTGCGCCCACGGGGTGGAAAGGTGGCGGTCCGACTGCGGGTGCAGTGTCGGTCACAAGGCTGGATGGAATCAGGCCTGGAGGGCTCCTTTGCGGGAAACAATGGACTGGCTCTCCGGGGAACTGGCTGCCATTTTCGAGAACCAGGGCCAGGCTTTTTTCAATGATCCATGGGAGGCAAGGGATGACTACATAACCGTGCTCCTGGATCCGAGCCCTGAAGGCCGGAGGCTTTTTCTGGAGAGACATGCCACAAAAAAAAACGTGGATCCCGAAGCAGCGGTGAGGGCTTTTGAGCTCCTGGAGTCTCAGCGCATGGGGCTATATATGTTCACCAGCTGCGGTTGGTTTTTTGACGACATCTCCGGTTTGGAAGCGAGGCAGGTTCTCATGTACGCTGACCGGGCCATGACCCTTGCCGGGGAGTTGGGCGAATCGGGCCTGGAGCCGCGGTTCCTGTCGCACCTCTCCCGAGCCGGGAGCAACGATTCGGCCTTTGGGGACGGAAAAGGAGTTTTTGTAAAAAGGGTCCGTCCCAGTCGAATGGATGCGGGGAGGATTACCGCGGGCTACGCCATGAGGAAGCTCTTTTCCGAGGAGTCTACGGAACCGGGGATCGATTCCAGCCAAGTGCAGCCCCTCTGGGAAAAAGAAGTAGACGTTGCCGGGGGTAAGGGGAGAAAAGGAGAAGTCAGGATTGTTGATCCCATGACCGGAGAAACGAAAGAACTTGCTTTTTCCGCCCATTGGAAAGGAGGGGCAAAGTTCCGTTGCCGGATTCATTTTGAAGAGAAAGATGAGGCCACGTATACTTTGAAGGACATGGGTGCAGACACTGAACAGGCGATCCTGAGTGTCCTTTCCCGCGCGGTGATGCGCCGCATTCAATCGAAAATTGTTGAAGATGAGGAGATGCTTGCCGCCCTTGTGGAGATCGGGAGGCGAGGGCAAGTGACTGCCAAGGAAAAGAACGGCTTGCATGATCTCCTGCGACTCCTCTTGAGGGCCAACTTGTCGGCCATGCCTGGAGATGATTGCAAACAGCTAAGAATGAGAATAGCCAAAATGAACAAATTGATACACCCCGGTAAACACGGCAGTCCATTCAACCTGGATGATTCGGATCAGAGGAAAAGGTCCGAGGCCCTGATCAAAACACTCATGGAGCGTATCGCCGAGAGTCTGGATCCTACCTGCTTGGCGGCCTTGATGGATTACCTGGATTTGGCCGACGCGCTTTCTTTGAAGCCTGATCTCTGGGTTTGCCAGAACCGCTACTGGGAGCTTTCAAAGGACAAACCATTCACGAGCCGACTGTCCGGAAAAAAGGGTCTTGTTTTCAGGGCCTTCGGGGAGCGGCTCGGTTTCACTCTTTAGAGGAGTTGAGCATGTTGAACCTCGTAATGGTTTTTCATTGTCACCAACCGGTCGGCAATTTTGATCATGTCTTTGAAAAGGCGGTTGACCAGTGTTATCGCCCCGTGCTGAAGCTGGTGGGAGACTATTCCCGCGTGCGGCTCGGGTTTCACGTGAGCGGTCCCCTTTTCGAATGGCTTGAGCAACACGACCCTGCCACGCTGGATCTCCTGGGCGACCTCGTGAAGAGAGGCCAGATAGAACCGCTGTCAGGAGGGTTTTATGAACCCCTCCTGGCCGCCATCTCACCAAGCGATGCCAAAGGACAGATGGAGAAGATGAATGCCTACCTTCTTTCCCGGTTCAATTACAGAGCGGCCGGGTTCTGGCTCACGGAACGGGTCTGGGATCCGGCCCTGCCCGCTGTTCTTTCCGGAACGGGTATGCATTACACTGTTGTCGATGACACCCACTTCTTCTACGCCGGTATCAAGCCCGATGCGATCTACGGACCCTACATCACTGAGAAGCAAGGAGAAACCCTCCGCCTTCTGGCCACACCCACGGCGATGCGGTACCTGATCCCTTTCAAGCCTGTTGATGAAGTCATGGCCCACCTGAAAAGCCTTGAACAGTCGGGAAAAGCGGTGGCTGTCTACGGGGACGATTGTGAGAAATTCGGCCTTTGGCCGGGCACCCACGAATGGGTGATCCAAAAAGGCTGGCTCAAACGCTTCTTTGAAGCCATCGAAGAAAACGGTTCCTGGCTGAAAACGGGACATCCCGATGAATTTGTCAAGGAGACGCCCGCCCTGGGCAGGATTTATCTGCCCCAGGCCTCATACGAGGAAATGACCGAGTGGGCCCTTCCGCCGGATCGGGGGGAGGCGCTCGAAGATATGATCGTCTCTATACGGGAAATGGGACGGTGGGACGATTGGCATCCCTTTGTGCGCGGCGGGGTCTGGGACAACTTCCTGGTGAAATACGACGAAGCAAACCGGATGCACAAAAAGATGATGTGCCTGAGCAAAAGGCTCGCTCCGGATTCCAGTGGGAGGACCGCACTCTGGCGAGGGCAGTGCAACTGTGCGTACTGGCACGGCGTCTTTGGAGGGCTCTATCTGGGCCACCTGAGAAGGGCCATTCACCAAAATCTCCTTTTCGCCCAGGGGGATCTGATGCGGGAATCCGGAGATGAAATCGTGGTGCAACGGATGGATTTTGACAAAGACGGTGAGGAGGAAATCCTGATCTGGACCCCGACCATTTCCCTAGGGGTTTCTCCTGCAAGAGGCGGGGGCCTCTTTGAGATCGGGAATGTCAAGAAAGGCCTGGATCTGAGCGACGTGCTCACGAGGCGGCACGAGGCCTATCATCGGCGGCTGGATGATCTTGAAAAAGATCAGCAGCACGAAAAAGAAGGGACCCTTTCTATTCACGAGATGCTCTCGGCCAAGGATGAGGGACTGGAAAAACTCCTGATCTACGATCCATACACCAGGACCTCTTTCCTGGATCACTTTGTCTCGCCTGACTGTGATCTTGAAAAATACAGTGCAAACAATCACGAGGAACTGGGTGATTTCGTCCAGGGACGGTATCTAGTGAAGGAGGTGTCCTTCGATACAGAAAGAGCGTCTGTCGAGATGACACGAAAGGGGCGCATCGGCTCCTCCCAGGCCCACGTCAGCAAGGAAATGCACCTTGGAAAATCAGGCATTTTTCATGTGCAATGGGAGGTCGAGTGGTTGGATGGTGAGCCCATCAGGTGTCTGCATGGCTGCGAATTGAACCTGACGCTTTTCTCCGATCAGGATCCGGAAAGGTATTACCTGATCAACGGCCGGAAGCATCGTGAGGTGGCGGAAAAGGGCATTGAAAAAGATGTCTCCGAGTTTGCGCTTTACAATGGTCCGGATGGTTTGGTGACGGTTTTTTCCTTCTCCCGCCCTGTGACGTTCTGGTTTTTTCCGCTCATGACGGTATCCATGTCTGAGGAAGGTTTTGAGCGCACCTACCAGGGGTCGAGTCTCCTCATGCTTCAACCCCTTGATATCTCCAAAGGAGAAAAGAGCCTTTTTGAATGTCGTATGAGTTTTATTTCTCTTTAGTCTGCGGCCCTCCCGTTGTGGATAATTGCGCCGCTGTGAGCGGAGGGCATAAGAAGCATGGTCAGGTCACAGCAGTTTTTTTTCAGGAACGAGGGTTGTGTCACTCTTGTGTCAAGCGACGTTGCTAAGCAAGGCGTCCGGGGGACCTTCTCTATTTCCTGTGAAAATTTGTACTGTTCAGTGGAGGCACTGCAAGCGCGCCGGCCGCCCGCTTCATCAGGATGCGACCTCCAAGCAAAGATGCATTTTCGTGTCCTGAAAAAAGATCCCCGAGTCCCTTACTTTCGCCATCTTACCTGTCTTCTGCAAAACATTGCATACCTCAAGGGAGGGCAGTGGAATCGTTTCTGAAGGGGATTACCGGAAAACAAAGGCCCGGCGTCCAAAAAGCGGACCGCCGGGCCTGCACAGGGGTTGGGTTGATAGTGGAAAATCCAACTGGGCTTGTATGTTTATGGCTACCCTAAATGCCGTTATTTTCTTGGGGACAAGGTCTTTGTCAAAGGTTTTATCCAATTCCTGGCCGTGCCCCGAAAAAAAGATGCACGCGCATTTGAGTAGCCTCCGAAATGCCGCCTCAGACCCCCTTTTTCAAATTTTTGACCTTCGGAGGCTTTTTCCCCTCACATGGTCTAATTCGTTTCTGTTGAGGTTGGGTGGCACTTGATCGGCCGAGACACTTTTTGCTCTCTAATTCATCGATCACTTTTTCAAAGAGTCGTTGATTATCCCTGAAAATGTCCTGAATATCTGAGATGTCTAATTTGTTTTTCACTTCCATTCACCGAGTTAGCAGTGCCTTGCTCAAACACTTTTCAGTCGCACTGGATACATCGGCAAATGAAAATGGTTCCTTAAGTTTTTTTGTTATGGGTCTCTGTATCTGGGTCTCCCCTGGAGCGAGATTATTGATCGGTGCTGTTTCCCTGCAAGGGGGACGGAGCTTCCTTTTCCGGTTTGAGGATGAGCATTCCAAGAGGAGGAATTCTAAGGTGGAGAGAGTAGGGATGGCCATGGCTGGGGACGGCGTCGGCTGTTACGCCGCCCTCCATGCCTAAATTGGAACCCCCGTAGCAAAGGGCATCCGAATTAAGCAGTTCACGGTAATAGCCTCCGGAAGGCACTCCGATACGGTAGCTTTCCCGAACCACCGGTGTAAAATTGAAAACGAATACCAGAGGCCTGTCCGCGGATTTTTCTTTTCTCAGAAAGGAGACCACCGTGGCAGTGGCGTCGCGGAAATCGATCCACTGAAACCCGGACGGATCGTAATCCTGTTCATAGAGGGCAGGTTCCTCGCGATAGATCCTGTTGAGATCCCTTACGAATCTTTGGATACCCTTGTGAGGTTCATATTTCAGAAGATCCCACTCCAGGCCCTGGTCATGATTCCATTCGGACCACTGCCCGAATTCCCCACCCATGAACAGGGTCTTTTTCCCTGGCTCTCCATACATGTAGCCCAGGAGCAACCGCAGGTTGGCAAACTTCTGCCAGTCGTCGCCGGGCATTTTTGCGAGAAGGGAGGCCTTGCCGTGCACCACTTCGTCATGGGACAGGGGCAGAATAAAATTTTCCTTAAACGCGTAAAGCAGGGCAAACGTCAGGTGATCCATGTGGTAAGATCGGTATACGGTCTCCTGAGCCATGAAACTGAGCATATCGTGCATCCAACCCATATTCCACTTGAACAGGAACCCGAGGCCTCCCAGGTGGACGGGGCGGGTAACCCCGGGCCAGGCCGTGGATTCTTCGGCAATCGTCACCACACCAGGGTAGAACTTGAAAATTTTGGTATTCAGTTCCTTGATCAATTCAATGGCTTCCAGATTTTCGCGTCCACCATAGCGATTGGGTACCCACTCGCCCTGTTTGCGCGAGTAGTCAAGGTAAAGCATGGAGGCAACGGCGTCCACCCTCAAACCGTCGATATGGTACTTTTCCAGCCAGAATAGACTGTTGGCTATGAGAAAGTTTTTTACCTCCTTGCGTCCGTAGTTGAAAATCAGGGTGCCCCAGTCCCTTTGTTCACCCTGGCGGGGATCAGCGTGTTCATAGAGATGGGTCCCGTCAAAATATTCAAGGGCGTGGGGATCTCTTGGAAAGTGGGCCGGGACCCAGTCGAGGATGACCCCCAGTCCCTCTCTGTGGCAACGATCGATCAGATACATGAAATCCGCCGGAGAACCGAATCGGGAAGTGGGCGCATAATAACCGGTCACCTGGTAACCCCAGGAGCCGTCAAAGGGGTGTTCGGCAAGGGGGAGGAACTGGATATGGGTAAAACCCATGTCTTTGGCATAGGCGACAAGTTCTTCGGCTGCTTCGCGATAGGTAAGCGATGGGCCCTGATCTTTTTCTCGGCGTTTCCAGGAGCCGAGATGCACTTCGTATATGGCGAGTGGGTTTCGAAGGGGATCGCCTTTGGCGCGATCGGCCATCCATTCCTGATCAGACCATTCATGGTCTTCCAGCCCCATCACAACGCCCGCTGTCCTTGGACGTTTTTCAAAGGCAAAGGCGAAAGGGTCAGATTTTATCAGGAGGGTGCCGTCCTGTGTCCTGATTTCAAATTTGTAGAGCGTGCCGGGTTTCAGGTGGGGGATGAAAATTTCCCATATTCCGGAGACACCCCTGGTCCGCATGGGGTGTCTCCGGCCGTCCCACTGGTTGAAATCCCCAAGCACGCTGACACGGGTGGCGGAAGGGGCCCATACGGCAAAAAGGACCCCGGACACGCCTTGGTGAAGGAACAGGTGTGCACCCAGTTTCTCATAAATCCTGTCGTGGCTTCCCTGGTTGAAAAGATAGAAATCATCATCTTTCAACAGCGGGAGAAAACTGTAACAGTCATGGAAAAGGGCGCTGGATCCGTTGTCAAATAAGACCCGGAGACGATAGGGGGATAGCTCTATTTCTCCGGGAAGCCAGGCTTCAAAGAGCCCGTCTTTGTGGATCTGCGAGGCCTTTAGAGACTCCTGGGGACTCAGGTCAAGGATTTCCACCTGACGGGCCCGGGGAAGGAAAGCCCGAACGGCGACACCCTTTTCTCCCGCCACTTGGGCCGGGTGTGCGCCCAGGAGGGCAAAAGGATCCGCAAGGGTGCATTTCACGATGCGCTCAATTTCGTGTTGTTTCAGGGTTGTTTGAAAAGCCAAGTGACCTCCCCGGGCTCTCTGATCAGGCCCAACTGACGAGTCCCATGGAAAAGCGGTTTTCCAGTCTTTCAAAGCTTGGCATGACCCGAACCGTATACCCGAAACGCCCGGACCATTTACCGGGTATGTCACCCTCGAAGAGGTGAATCCCATTCACGTTCTCACAGACCCGAAGGGGGATGGTGTCTCGTTCAGCGAACTCGCCCAGGTGATTGAGGCGGCCGAAGTAGGCTTCCACGGTGACATCATCGGGGGAAAGGGTGCCGAGTCTGATTTTCACTTTGACTTTTATGGATTTGCCCACTGGAATCTCATGGCTGTCCGGTCCCAACACTTCCTCCACGGTGACTTCGTGCCAGCAGGTCATGATTCTCTGACGCCATGTGGCAATATCTTTTGCACTTGTAAAATCATCACGGCGGAGGTCGTTGAAACGACGGGAGCAGGGGAGGTAAAATCGGTCCAGGTATTCCTGCACCATCCGGTGGGAATTGTAAACGGGAACCAACCGGCGAAGTCCGGCCCGCATCTTTTCCACCCATCTTCTCGGGATCCCATCCATCCCCTTGCTATAGAAAAGCGGAACGATCTCGTTTTCGAGCAGGTTGTAAAGGTCCTGACTCTCTAAATTGTCCTGAACCTCGAGGTGGCTATAAACCTCGCCGTGTCCGAGAGCCCAGCCATAGTCCCTGTGATAGGCCTCATCCCACCAGCCGTCCATGGCGCTGAGGTTGAGGGATCCGTTGGCAAGCGCTTTCATCCCGCTGGTGCCGCAGGCCTCAAGGGGCCGTCGCGGCGTGTTCAGCCAGATATCCGTTCCGGAGACCAGGTGTCGGGCCACGTCCATGTTGTAGTCTTCCAGAAAGACGACACTCCGACGGAAGCGTTTTTCATGGTCCAGGTGTACGATTTGTTTTATGAACTCCTTGCCCTCATTATCCTGCGGATGTGCCTTACCGGCAATTACGATCTGGACCGGTCTTTCAGGGTGATTGATGATGCGCTCCAACCGGTCGGGATCTCTGAAGAGGAGTGTGGCCCTCTTGTAGGTGGCGAACCGGCGTGCGAAACCGATGGTCATCGCATCCGGCGTCAGTACTTCAGAGGTGCTTTGGATTTCGGAGGTTGAGGCACCGCGTGCCTTTAGCTGTTCCGCCAGCCTGAGGCGGACATAGGCTACCAGGTATTCCCTACACCTTTCATGGGCCCGCCACAATTCCGTGTCGGGAATTTCCTCAATCTGTTCCCAGACCCGCTCATTGTCAGGATCTTCCGCCCAGTCGGGACCCAGATAGCGGTTGAAGAGTGTGCCCATCTCCCGGGATATCCAGGTGGGCACATGAATCCCGTTGGTGATGTGTTCGATGGGGACATCTTCTACGGGGTGATGGACCCAGACCTTTTGCCACATGGATCGTGAAACCTTCCCGTGAAGCCGGCTGACGCCATTAATATGCGCAGCCAGACGAAGGGCCAGGGTCGTCATCCCGAACGGTTCCTTTTCATCCCTGGGGTCAAGACGCCCGTAGCCGAGCAGGACTTTGAAATTGATTCCCAGTTCTTTGATGTATTTCTCGAAATAGAGGCGTAGCAATTCGGGGTCAAAGGTGTCGTTGCCCGCGGGGACAGGGGTGTGGGTGGTAAAGATGGTGCTGGCCATCACGATCTCACGGGCTGCATCAAAAGACAACCCCTTTTCACGCCTGAGCATACTGATGCGCTCAAGGGCGGAGAAGGCCGAATGCCCCTCATTCATGTGTATGGCAGTGGGTTCGATTCCCATGGCCTTGAGCGCCCTGATCCCGCCGATTCCGAGCACGATCTCCTGTCCCAGCCGCATCTCCCGATCACCACCGTAGAGCTGTCCGGTGATTTTTCGCAATTCGGGCGGGTTGCTTTCATCGTTGGTGTCGAGCATGTAAAGGGAAATCCTGCCCACTTTTATACGCCAGATCAGGATCTGCAAGGGGATATCTTTTATCAATACCTGAACCCTGAGGGGTTGACCTTCGGGATTCCTTATGAGCTCGACGGGCATGTTGGGAAAGTCATTTTGTGGGTAGGTCTCCATCTGCCAGCCGTCCGAGGTCAGGTACTGGCTGAAATAACCCTCCTGGTAAAGAAGCCCAAGACCCACCAGGGGCACATTCAGGTCACTTGCAGATTTGATATGATCGCCCGCCAAAACACCCAGCCCCCCCGAATAGATGGGCAAACAGCTCGTAAGACCGAATTCAGCCGAGAAGTAGGCCACCTGGAAGTTCTCTTCATCACTATAATCGGCAACTTGAAGGCGGGGCTGGGAAAGGTAGCGCTCAAAATCACGGGTCACTCTCTCGCATTGGGCCAGAAAACCCTGATCCCTCGAGAGTTCATCCAACCGTTCCTGGCTGAGCAGGCCGAGCATAAGAACCGGGTTTTGATTGCATGCCGCCCAGAGCCCCGGGTCCATGCGATGGAACAGGTCCTTGATATCATCGTTCCAACTGAAGAGTAGATTGTAGGCAAGACGTTTCAGTATTGCCAGTTGTTCCGGAAGGTTGGGGACCACATCATACTTGATTTTGGGTTTCATCTTACAACCTCAAATGGGAGTGGGTGCGTGAACTATTCAGGAAAATCATCTTTGGTGACCACGGTTATTCCCCGTGGAGTGACGGCAAACCGCTTTCTGTCCTCCCTGGGATCATATCCGATGCGGGTGTGGGACGGGATCTTGGCGCCTTCTCCGATGATCACTTTCTTAATCCTTGCGTGACGCCCTACGACGACGTTCTCCATGATCACCGTTTCTTCAATCCGGGCCCAGCTCTGGATGAAGACATTATAGGACAGGATACTGTTGAGAACCAGTCCGCCGCTGATAATTGAACCGTGCGCCACAAGAGAATCCAGGGCTCGCCCCGCCCTTGGCTGCTTTTCTGATTCCTGGGCAAAAACGGTTTTGACAGGGGGATATTGACGCTGGTAGGTCCTGATGGGCCAGTGACGGCCGTACATGTTAAAATAGGGATCCACCCCGGTAAGATCCATATTGGCATTCCAGTAAGAGTCCAGGTCCCCCACATCCCGCCAGTAACCTGAATCGCGGATGACCTGTAAAGGGCTTTCCTTCAGGCCCCCCTCATCGTCCACGTACAGAAGGACATCCCGGATCTTGTTTTCCCTTCTGAAGGGATAGGCCATAACGTTGTGGGTATCGAGAATCCCCGGGAGTATGTCCTTACCGAAATCGGCACGTTCATCCTTTCTCAACAAATCCAGGAGGACCTCTGCCTTGAAGAGGTAGATACCCATGGAGGCCAGTACGCGCCCCTTGTCTCCGGGAATGGTTTTCGGGACCCGGGGCTTTTCCTGAAAGGCCTTTACCCGGAAACCTTCATCGACCTCCAGGACACCATATTGGCGCGCCATTTCTTTGCCAAGCTCAATTACAGAGATGGTCACGTCCGCTCCGTGGGCCACATGGTAGTTTTTGAAACCCGCATAGTCCATTTTGTAGACATGGTCACCGGACAATACCAGGACATGCTCCGGTGCGTCATTCTCCAAGAGGTAGGCGTTCTGCCTGATTGAATCGGCCGTGCCCTGGTACCACTTTTCTCCAGCCATCATCTGGGGCGGAGCGATCTTCAGGTAGTGATTCAGGGCGGGGCTGAAGATGTTCCACCCCCCCTCCAGGTGTTGGACCAGCGTTTGGGATTTGTATTGGGGCAGAACGATAATTTTGTAGACGCCCGAATTGATGCAGTTGGACAAAGTCAGATCGATCAGCAGAAAAATCCCGCCAAAGGGGATTGCGGGTTTGGAGCGGTCTCTGGTCAGGGGCATGAGCCGCTCTCCTTTGCCGCCTGCCATGATCACGGCGATCGTATTTTTCATGTGAGCAACGTACCTCCAATCCCGCGCAGGGTAGAATGGCTATTGTATTCCTAATAAGTATAGGGCCAGGTGTTGTGAAGTGTCAACGGAGAAGATGGTCCCTGATCAACCGTCCCATGGAAATCTATTGAGCTGAGGCAGGGGGCATGATAGAATTCTTCATCAAAGACCGGAGCATAAACTATGGAAACGCAGCAAAAAAATAGGGTGCCATCAAGGGCCCTGGAGGTCAACATAGCTGACAGCCGGGTCTGCGTGACCATAGATCAGAAGTATGAGACGCTGCTTTTGGTCATGCAACGTTATTCGGGCGTGACGAGCGGCCTCAGAACTTTTCTGGAGGAGATCTGCCACCCTTACAAGAACTGGGCGTTCATCGTCAAAGAAGGAAAAAAGTACGCACTCAACTATTTCCACGTCCTCAAGAACCATCCAGAGGGCCCCGAAGCTGCATCCGTTTATGTGGACATCTTCTTCGAAGTCGTCGAGGAAACCGGGGAACAGGAAGTAAAAACCGCTGCAGCAGACGGGCTTCTGCTCTTTCTTCAGAAGATTATCAGGGAGGCCGGAGAAAATTTCGCTCGGTTCCGGCCTGTGCTTGAACACGGTTTTGAAAGGATTTACACGTCCGATCCTATTGTTTTTAAATTGTTTGCCACCAGCTTCTATCAACTGGACAAATTGGGTGGCCTCCTTTTGAAGACCCATGCGGATTCAGGATCCACGCAAATCCTTGACGCACTCCTGGCCAAATTCTACCGATTCACCTATGACTACTGGCTCAAGCAGGCGGATCCCATGGAGTGGTTTGCTTTAGAAACCAAACAGACTATAAATAACAATATAATAAAGCATATATTTAAACCTATTTGTCATGATAACATACGGAAATACATCGATGAACTTGAAACCTTATCCCAGGGTTC
>CAYOIU010000054.1:0-16598 GCA_964404085.1 uncultured Desulfobacteraceae bacterium
TTGTCAATCCCGGTGTGAAAGGCCATAATAAGACCATCCGCAGCTCACCTTGACCGGGTTGTATCGTATCGAGAACAGGGATCCGGAAGGCGGCCCAGTGAACCAACAGGGGAGAGAATTTACAGGATGCGCAGGAAATCTCCATCAAAACGCATCAGCCGCAGATATGACCGGTTGGCCTTTTTTTACGACCTTATGGAGGCGCCCATCGAGAAGACCCGGTTTGCTTCCTGGAGGAAAAGGCTCACGGACCGCATAGCCGGAAATCGTGTCCTGGAAGCGGGCGTGGGCACGGGAAAGAACATGCCTTTCTACCCCCCCGGCGTTCACGTCACGGCTATTGACTTCAGCCCCAAGATGTTGAACCGCGCCCGGAAAGTGGCCGCACACCTCCAGCAGGAAGTGGATCTGCTCGAAATGGACGTGCAGTCCCTGGCCTTCCCCGACAACAGCTTCGATACGGTCTTTGCCACCTTCGTCTTCTGCTCGGTCCCGGACCCTGTAAGCGGTCTTCGGGAACTCCGGCGTGTCTGCAAGCCGGAGGGCCGGCTTCTCCTCCTGGAACACATGAGACCGGGGAATCCCTTTCTGGGCGTCCTGTTCGATCTCATCAATCCCATGGTAGTGCGGATGATGGGCGCAAACATCAACCGCCGTACCATGGATAATATACGCAAGGCAGGATGGAAAATCCGCGTCAAAGAAGACCTCTCCTCGGATATTGTCCGCTGGATTGAGGCGACGCCTTAGCCGGAGGCCGGGGCACTACTCCAGACGCACCGAAACCCCACCTCTTCAAACGCCTCCCATGGTTTGCGAATCAGGGGGGCCGGCAAGGCGGCAGCTTTCCCGGGCCTGTTTCCGAGGCTCCCCAGGACGACATATTCCGTGTCATTTCCACCTTTCACTCCAGGCGAAGCCTGAGTTTGCACACCCCATTCGCTGATATTCCCGTTCAATCCCCGAATCCCCAGTCGGTTCGGCTCTGAGTCTGTTACGGAGGTGGGGAGAGGCAACGCCTGACCAGCGGATGGATGTTGGTGCGTCGTCGTTGCATCCCCAAGCATGTTTTTCATCATCTGGTCCATCGTCTCACCGGTGGTTTTACCTTCATTCCCCTCCACCGGAGCCGTTGAAATCGGCGTCCTCTCTGGGGTACCCTTTGATACTGCGTAGGCCCATTCCCTTGCCGTAGGAAGCCTTCTGTGGAAAAATCGGGCATAGGCCGATGCACCGTAACCGGTCACGCGGATGACGGGAAATGCGGCATGGGCGGGCTTGTTGATGTGAAACCGGCCGTTCCGATACATGACCGGCTCGTACCCTTCCCGGGCCTCTCCGAGAAAAAACCAGATCTTCCCGCGACCCTTCACGACACCTTGCTCCACACGAATGTCAGCGAGGACCTGGTTCAGGAAGGCCACGAACTGGTAGTTCGTTACCAGGGTTTCGTCCATGTAGAATGATTCCACGGTTGAAGGGACTTCAGCACCATTTTTCCCCGGAAGTGTGATGGTGCCGCCTGGGACCAGATACAGAGTAGCACCGTCTTCCCCGTGCAGCGTTTTCGAATTCCCGGCCGGCCCTGATTTGGTTGCGCCCGCCTCTTTCTGCCCGGTCGGGAGGGAACCACTTTCAGGAGAAGGCATCCGCCAGAGGGGAGCCGGGCCGGTTTGGACCAAAAAGACCGCAACCCCAAGGAGGAGCAGTAACACACACTCCTCCCCAGATCCATTTCCAGCCCCCCGAAAAGGTCCCGGGACGCGGTTTTTGCTCAACCTGATCGGGGTACCCCACTTTGGCATCACCCGAAGCAGGATCACCCAATACTTCAAGAAGTTCTTCTTCCAACGCTTCCACTGAAGGCAATCGATCATTCTTTTCCTCCTCTGTAGCCTTTTGAATAATGCTGTCAAGCCTCTTGAAGAAAGAAGGATCAGGGTTCCTGAGCTTTGCCTTTCTGAAAGGAATGGTGTCGGCCTTCATCTTGCCGTCCACCGCTTCATAGAGAATTTTCCCCATCGCGTATACATCGCCCCTTGCATCGGTTCGCCTGAAATCAACGAACTGCTCCGGAGACATGTACCCGGGGGTTCCTTTCATATCCGCCGACTGGGTAATAGGCCGGATGATACTGGAACGCGCAAGCCCGAAATCAGTAATCTTCGGGGTCTTCCCGTCCATCAGGATGTTTTCCGGCTTGATGTCGCGGTGAACCATTCCCGCCCTGTGCAGGGCCTCCAACCCCTTGAGGACGGGCAGGTAATAGTCATGCAGCCACTCTCTCGTAAGTCCTTCCTCAGGGTAAAATCCTTCCTCCGACATGGTGGAACGCAGCGTGCCCCCTGGCACGAACTCCATGGCGATGTACTCGAGAGGGACTTCTCCCCTGGATCCTTCCACAGAGAATGATCCATAGTCGAAGATGGGGAGGATATTGGGGTGCCGCACCTGGGCCATGGTCTGCATCTCATTCCTGAATCGCTGAAGTCCGGAGAGCAGTTCCTCTTCATCGTCCTCGAGGGACTCAAGCCACTCCCTGGAGATGACCTTTATGGCCACATCGCGCTTTAGGTTGAGCTGGTGGGCACGGTAGACTTCACCCATGCCTCCCTTGCCGATGGATTCAAGAATCACCCATTTGTCCTGGAGGATGGTCCCGATCTGCAGGCTGTTTTTCGGAATACTGTTCATGGTTCACTTTTCGAGTGGAAACACCTTATGATAAAATTTATCAATCATTTATTCCGTTTATTCACAACCTGGATACTTTCTGTCTGCTTGTCGATCAGGAGATCATAGGCCCAAAGGCCGTCTTTGCTGAAGGCCTTCGCGCTGTAGTATCGACCCTGATTGACCAGCTGGACCAGATCATACTCAGTAAGAAGCCGTTTTCGGAGATTCCGATCGATAGCCGCCCTGGCGGTCCAGGTACCCATACCATCGTGGCCCGGACCAAAAATCAATTCTCCCGGGGTTCCTGAAGAATCCACGTCTGCCGAGGTTTCCTGGACCCCTTTGTCTTTTTTCACGGTGTTCCTCCTTATGGTATGGGTCTGATCTCTGCCAAATCCTTTCTTTATGATGGCAGTGTACCCAACTTGGTGTTGTTGTGCAAATAAAGATCACGTGCGAATGACGATAAGGTGTGTCAAAAAAGGATCTTGATCCCGAGGCCCGCTCCGTAGTCCGAGTCGTAGTTGGCCACTGCTGAAAAGCCTTTGGTGACAAGGTATTCCAGGCCGTATCGCCTCTGGCCGTCGGTATTTGCAAACCACTGGAAGAAGAGCCTTGGAAAGACCTGGATATGGCTCCCAAGCTCCAGCCTCAGGTGACCCTCGTCGTTCACCCGCAGGTCGCTCTCCAGGTAGAAGGGGAGTAGGTAGCGTACGCCGAGCACCCCCCGGCTTTCCTCATCGCTGAAATCTCCTCCCGCATAGGCCTGGAAAAGCCTGTTCACGTACCTTACATAGGCGGGCTCTATTTCGTATGCGTCGTTCCAGTCCCAGTCCCATTTGAGTTCAAAACCGTTTCGGGTATTGGAAATGAGGACGTTGCCGTCATTCATGTGGGTCATGACAGAGGCATCGCCCCACACAAAAAAGTGATCATCATCCAGTTCAGACGTATCTTTTTTCTTGGCCACCGCCAGGGAAGGATCGATTTCCGAACCCTCGTAATGGACCACCCGGGCCATGCCTGCAGCCAGATGATAAAGGATGTGGCAGTGGAAAAACCAGTCCTTTTCCTCATTCGCCTCAAATTCTATGGTAGTCGTTTTCATGGGCGCCACGTCAACGGTGTGCTTCAAAGGGGCGTAATCCCCACCTCCGTTGAGGACCCGGAAAAAATGCCCGTGCAGGTGCATGGGATGGTGCATCATGGTCTTGTTCACGAGGACGAACCGTACATTTTCGCCTTTTCGAATCAATATCTTGTCAGCTTCACTCAAGGTCTTGTTATTGAATGACCAGATATAACGGTCCATGTTTCCGGTGAGTTCCAGCCGGACCTCCCTGGTCGGATGGTTGTCGGGCAGTCGGGTGGAGTGGGTGGCCCTCAGCATCCCGTAGGTGAGGACCGATGCTTCGCCGGTTTTCGGGATCTCCCCCTTCTTTGCCATCTTCATGCCCCCACCCATCGTACCCATACCCTCCTGCATCTCATGATCCATCCCCGACATCGTACTTGAAAACATCTTGAACAGATCAGGCTTAGGTATGGGAGGTGCGGCCACCTTTTTCCCCGGGCCGAGATATGTCGAGGAAAATCCGGACCCATCCTGGGCCGTTGCTCGCAGTTCATAGGACCCGCCTTCCGGAACGGTCAGCCGAAAATCGTATGTTTCAGCAATCGCGATAGGGACACGATCCACGGTGACCGGTTCAACCGGCTGCCCGTCGGCGCTGATAATGGTGAGGGGGCCGCCTGCGTATTGAAGCTCAAAATAGGTGGCGGTTGAGCCGTTTATTACCCGGAGTCTCACACGGCTCCCCGGCCTCAGATCCTTCAACTCCAATGAGGGTAGCCCGTTGACCAGGAACCGGTCATAATACACATCCGAAAGGTCCATGGGGGGGCATCCGTTTATAGGACTGTTTCAGCCTCTCCTTCACTGCGTGATGTGAAATGACCCAGTCCCAGCTTTGGGCCGTCCCCTTCTTTATGGAATACCATTCGCTTCCCCGTTTCAATGTCCTCAGGACCTCATACGGGTTTTCGTCGGTCCAGTCTGATAGGACCAGCACCAGATCACGATCCACCTTCACCTTCGGTTCTCTCGGATGAATCACAATGGCACCATACATTCCCATTTGTTCCTGCAGATTGGTGTGCGAGTGGTACCAGAAGGTCCCGGTCTGCCTGAGATCAAAAGTGAAGGTGTGGGTCTCGCCCGGAAGGATGGGCATGGTGGTGACATAGGGCACGCCGTCGTACTGGTTGGGAACCAGAATCCCGTGCCAGTGGATGGACGTCTCTACATCCATCTCGTTATGGACCCGTACGATGGCCCTGTCGCCCTCGGTGAAAGTCAGGGTAGGCCCCGGTATCCGGCCGTTGATGGCCATGGCCTTTCTCTCTTTGCCCGTGAAATTGACCATCTTGTATCCCACCGTCAGATCGTATTCCACGACCCGAGCCTGAGATGAAGCGGGAAGCAGAAAAACAATGGCCAGGACCAGGGCCGCCATCATGCCTCTTATACAGAATCCTTTATCTCTCATCCTTCCTTTTTTCTCCTTTTTCTTGCTGCTTTTCCTCTCACCAGCCTACACCTTTTCCCGGCGTCCGAGATTTACACCTCTCAGTCTCAGCGAATTGCCCACCACCGAAACCGAACTGAAGCTCATGGCCGCCGCCGCGATGACGGGGGTCAGGAGCAAGCCGAAAAACGGATACAGGACCCCGGCGGCAATAGGTATGCCGAGGGAATTGTAAATGAAAGCGAAGAAGAGGTTCTGCTTGATGTTTCTCATGGTGGCCCTGCTCAGGAGACGGGCAATCACGATTCCTCTCAAATCTCCTTTCACGAGGGTCACCCCCGCGCTTTCCATGGCCACATCGGTTCCTGTCCCCATGGCAATGCCCACCTGGGCCTTGGCCAAGGCAGGCGCGTCGTTGATACCGTCGCCCGCCATGGCGACGATGTGGCCCTCTGTCTGAAACCTCGCCACGGCATCGGCCTTTTCCTCGGGAAGCACCTCTGCAACGACATCGTCGATATCCAGCCGCCTGGCTACACTCCGCGCGGTGGCTTCGTTATCACCGGTCAGCATGACGACCTGGATCTTCTCCCGGTGCAGTTCTTTAATGGCATCCGGCGTTGTTGCCTTTATGGGGTCGGAAACAGCCACAAAGCCCGCAAGCACTCCATCCACGGAGATATACATCACCGTCCTGCCCTCGGAACGGAGGGACTGCGCCTCTCCTGCGATTGCCTCCGGCAGCTCTGTCGAAACGTCATGCATCAGCTTTAGGTTTCCAAGGGCCACGCGCCTGCCCTTCACCTTTCCGCTCACCCCTTTTCCGGTATAGGATTCAAAATTCTCCGTATCCACTGTCGCAGCGCCCTTTTCAAGTGCCCCCGCCACGATAGCCTCGGCAAGGGGGTGCTCGCTTCCTTTCTCCAGGCTTGCGGCAAGGGTGAGGATCTCCTGCTCATCCCACCCCTCGGCAGCGGTGACTTCCGTCAATTTCGGTTTCCCTTCCGTCAGAGTTCCAGTCTTATCCACTACCAGGGTATTGACCTTCCTCAGGGTTTCGATTGCCTCCGCATTTTTAAAGAGCACCCCCATGGTCGCTCCCTTGCCCGTAGCAACCATAATGGACATGGGGGTCGCAAGTCCGAGAGCGCAGGGGCAGGCGATAATCAGGACTGAAACCGCCGCGATCAGGGCATGAGCGAGTCTTGGATCCGGACCCAGCCATGTCCACACGAGGAACGCGATAACCGAAATGGCGATGACCGTGGGGACAAAATAACCCGCCACCACATCGGCAAGGTTCTGGATGGGCGCCCTGCTTCGCTGGGCCTCGGCCACCATCTTCACAATCTGCGACAGCAGCGTGTCGGCGCCGACCCGTTCGGCCTCCATGATGAAGCTTCCCGTGCCATTGACCGTGGCCCCGACCACCCTCTCGCCGGAACTCTTGGCCACGGGCAGGGGTTCCCCGGTTATCATGGATTCATCCACATTGCTGGCCCCTTCCACCAGGGTTCCATCCACCGGTATCTTCTCCCCCGGCCTGACTCGAAGCTGATCACCCACCTGTACGTGTTCCAGGGGAATGTCTTCTTCGCTTCCATCCTGGTTCACACGCCTCGCCGTCTTGGGAGCAAGCCCGAGGAGCGCCTTAATGGCGGCACCCGTCTGGCTTCGGGCCTTCAGCTCCAGGACCTGCCCCAGGAGGATCAGGACCACAATCACTGCCGCAGCCTCAAAATAGACACTGACCGTTCCATCAGCATTACGCAGCGTGCCGGGAAAAATCTGCGGAAAAAGGACGGCCACCAGACTGTAAACGTAGGAGACGCCGATCCCCAATCCTATGAGGGTGAACATATTCAGGCTCCTGTTGATGATCGACCGCCATCCCCTGACAAAGAAGGGCCAGCCTGCCCAGAGCACCACGGGAGTGGCGAGGATAAGCTCTACCCACCCATACAATTTTGCCGAGGCCAGATGTTCCAAAGGATTGCCGGGTATCAGTTCCCTCATGGCGATGATGACCAGGGGAAGCGTGAGGATGGCGCCGATCAAGAAACGTCTTCGCATGTACAGATACTCGCTTTGGTCTTCGTCCTCTGAAGGCTCGACCGGCTCGAGCGCCATCCCGCATTTGGGGCAGGGTCCGGGACCGTATTGGAGGATTTCAGGATGCATGGGGCAGGTGTATTGTGAGGACGCATCCGAAGGGGAAGCGACCGTCTCCGTTGGTTGCGCATGGCCATGATCCTCATGGGCTGCATGCACGTACTTTGCAGGGTCGCTCTTGAATTTCTCCAGACAGTTTTCACTGCAGAAATAGTAAGGCCGACCTTCATATTCATATTTCATGAACGCGTTTTCATCTTCCGTCTTCATACCGCAAACAGGATCCACAAATTCTTTCACAAGAGCAGGGTCCGAATGCACATGCGGTTCGTCAGCCATGCGATGGTCTTCCATTTTTTCGCTCCTCTCCGGTTTCCCGAATGTTCCCGTTCTTTAGAGAATGATCAACCTTTCCAGCAGGCAGTTTTGCTGTAAAGGTGACTCCCTTGTCCCTGTTCCGGCAAAAGCAAATCTCCCCTCGGTGGGCTTCCACAATTTTTTTCGCGATTCCCAGGCCCAGTCCGGTTCCGCCCTTCTTGGTCGTGAAAAAGGGATGGAATACACTTTCCAGATGTTCCGGCTCGATGCCGCATCCCTTGTCCGTCACCTGGAAAACGACTTCACCCGTTTCACAAAACGTCCTGACGGACACTTTCTCGCCGCATGGGGAGGCCTGAATGGCGTTATTGACGAGGTTCAAAAAGACCCTTTTCACCTTGTCCCGGTCGGCGAGAACCAGAGGGGGTTCTTGAGCGAAATCCTCGTGAAGGCTAATGCCGCTCTTCTCTGCGTTCTCTCTCACCAATTCTACGATTTCCTGCGCCACTTCGTTCAGATTTAGCCGGGAGATCTGAAGTTCAACGGGCCTGCCAAACTCCAGCATGCTCTTCACCAAATTCTCCAACCGGGATGTCTCTTCAACAACGATCTCCAGTTTTCTGCGGTTTCCATCTGTTCCCGGCAACACCCTCGCAACCTGCGTTACGAACCCACCGATGGCCATGAGGGGAGTCTTCATGTCATGGGCCACTTCCGTTACCGCCTTTCCAACTGAGGCAAGGCTATTCGCCTCAAGGAGGGCCTGGCTTTTTTTTCGCTCCCTTTCGACGAGGATGCCCAGAATCACCGCGATAGCCACAAAAAGCACCCCCTCCATGAGTCGCTCAAATTCTTCAACAGACAGGCCGTTCCAGTTCTCGGCAAGGTATGGTGCATAAAGGGCAACCACTCCGAAACACACCGTCAGGCTTCCCTTCATCCCAAACCAGAAGGCACCCAGGATGAGTGGGATATAAAAAAGGATTCGAAAGGCTGCGTGGTGATAGGCTGAACCACGAAAAGTCAAATAGTGGAGGAAGATGATGGTGATCACCATCAGAGCGACGATCCCCGCTCTCATATATTGCCTACTCCATGGCATTTGTTCCTCCCTGCATAGGCGCCTCCTCCCGTTTCAAATCCTGCTCTGATTACAACCGTCATCACAGATCATAACGACGATCACCCTCCGAAGACCTGCCGCCTTTGGCCATGCTTTTATGCGAGAATCCCGATCCGTGGCATTGCCATTGTGTAAACAAGAGCGCCCCACGCGCGATCGGCCGGTGAGGCGCCCCTTTCATTAATAGACCGAATGCATCCAGCCCGTTCGTTTGTCAATGGCGATCCTGTCGACCAGGGCGCCTTCTTTTTTCGTAACAATTGAAGCCTCAAAGGCATTGCCTTTGTCTTCAATCTCCCCCAGTTTCAGGTTTGGATTCCTGCTGGCCTTCAGGTAATTTTCCAGAATCTCTTTCGCATCCTTTTCCGTCAGGGCCTTCCGGTTTCCCTGGTACTGGGGACCATAAGATTGTCCGGCCCCTGGGCCCATCATGCCATAGCCGCCTTGGCCCATCATGCCCGGGCCCATGCCATAGCCGTAACCATTGCCGTATCCGGGGCCCATGCCATAACCACCCCGGCCCATCATACCATAGCCACCGTTTGGCAGGGGCCGACCGCAGTTCGGGCAGTAATTCCATTGCCCCTACCCCTCAGGCGCCGTGTTGTCGGGACCCATCATACCGTAGCCGCCCTGGCCCATCATGCCGGGGCCCATCTGGGCGTTTCCCTGGGGGATGAACCCATAAAATCCCAGTCCCAAGACCAACACAAACACAATCATTACCTTCTTCATGACGTACCTCCTTTTTCTACGTGCTTTGTTTGTCCAATGCACCCTGGTTGAGGGAACCTCCCGGTTCCGGGGGTGCCTCCCTGTGGTACGGCAAGGTCTTTCACACCAGGAGAAGGCCTCACCCTTTCCATCCATCATCAATCTCCATCCCAATTATGTTTCCAGCAACCGCTTTTTTTCTTCAAACTCCTTTTGATCAATTTCCCCCTGAGCATAGCGCTCCTTGAGGATCTCAAGGGCCCGGGAGCCGCCGGTGCCAAAAAAATCCCTGGTCCGGCCCGAGCCCGCGAGCCATTTGATGAGATAAATCACACCCACAATCAGCAAAATCCAGAAAACCGCCATAAAGATCATTCCAAACCACCCCTTTCCAAAACTCCCCATCATTCCTGTTTCATTCGCCCATCCACAGAATGGGCCCCACTGGGCCAAGGCGCGGAAAGGCATTACAAACCCCAGGGAAACTCAGTGCTCCTTTGTGGAGTTTCTGTCTTTTACGCGTAGACCACCGTGTTCGCCATGCCTGCCACCATATGGTAGAGGTTGTGGCAGTGGTGAAACCATCTTCCCACATTATCTGCTACAAATTCGATCTCAATGCCACGCATGGGATCCACAATAACGGTATCTTTCGAGATCCACATGTCCGGAGCGATCGCCGGATTGACCAGCCTGAAAAAATGACCGTGGAGATGCATGGGATGGGGCATCATGCTGCGGTTCCAGTAACTGATTCTTACCCGATCTCCTTCCTTTACGGTGAGGCGTTCCGCATTCGGGTACACCCGGCCGTTGATGGTCCAGTAGGGGGAATGCATGCCGCCGCTCAGGATTTGCCGGAACGACCGGTCGACTCTCCCCAGGGAGGGAATTTCGTCGGGGAGTTTCGTCCGGAGATCACCGTAGGTGGCAAACATCAATGGGCCATGAAAATCGGGCGAGACCGGCTCGTTTGACTGCATTCCTTGATAACGAAACGGGATCCTCAGTCCTCCCTCTCCCGCCCCCCTTTCCATAGCGGAAAGGACCCAGAAGCCGGGGTTGTTCGCCTCGAACGTCACATCGTACCGTTCGCCCATACCGATGCGCAGGACATCCGTCCTGAAAGGTTCCATCGGGTTACCGTCTGCGTGGGTAATAGTCAGAACGTGCCCTGCCAGTCTCAGAAAATACAGGGTGGATGATGAGGGATTGAGGAGCCGCAACTTGATCCTCTCCCCCTTTTTCACCATCAAGGGTTCGATCGCCGGATACAACTTCCCATTGATCGCATAACCGTCGTACACAGGCTCCAGGAGCGGGCCGCCGTTGTTCGCGAACCGCCGCCCCCTCATCATTCCTCCCATCATTCCCATGCCCATGGACGAGCGACGACGGGTAGGGGCCGCGCCCCCTCCGTCTTTCATGACCCAATCCTCGAGCATGAGCGTATATTCACGGTCATGCTCCCCTGGATCGTGAGCCGGCTCGATGATCAGCGGGCCGTAGAGACCCTGGTCGAGCTGATATCCCACATGAGAATGATAGAGAAAGGTCCCTGCGGGTCTCGCCTCGAATTCGTAGACAAATGACTCTCCCGGCCCCACCCCCGCCTGGGTGACCCCGGGTACGCCATCCATTCCATTGACTATGGGCAGGCCATGCCAGTGAATGGTGGTCTCTTCCGGCAGGAGATTCCTGAGATAGACCCGTATCGTCTCACCTTCTTTTACCCGTATTTCAGGACCGGGAACGCGGCCGTTATAGGTCCATGCTACAAAGTCAGGTCCCCTGCCAAGATTCACCCTCGCCCTTGACGCTGTGAAGCGGAATTCCCTGACCTTGCTCCCACCAGCCTCCGAGGGGAAGGTATTAAAAAGCACACTGGGAACCTGCAGGGCAATCCCGGCCCCAAGAGCTGTCTTCAAGAACTGTCGCCTGGTAATGGCCATTTCTTCCTCCTTTTGAACGTTTATCGTTTCAAGAGAGCAAGAGGTATGCCACGAGGTGGTATCTGCCTAACTGGCTGAAATGACGTTATGAATCCTGTTGAGGTTTGATTCCGGATCCACATGGGGGCGATGAGGCGGGTATTTATTATTCGCTTATGCGCGGAACCGGATACTTAGTATCCAACGTGTTCTGCAAACCGGAATGTTTATGCTAGGTTCTGAAAGATCATGTCTACTTGCAATAGGGCACGGAGGCGGCCGACCCCCTTGCAGTCCGTGCTCCTATTCACCAAGGACGATTTCTGCATCGCCGAACAGAGATGGGGCACATTTCGGCCCCGGGTTCAGCATCCGAGGCTTCATCCTACCCTTTTTCCGGATGGATCTGCACCCGGTACTCTCCCCCTGTAAGCCTCAATGACGTGAAGATTCATGGCCTCCTTGAGTCCCTTCAGTTTCACTTGGAGACTTCTTCTGACGGCCAACTCCTCCTTTGCCGCGCTCAAGATGTTGTCGGAAATAACCACCTCACCTGGCCCGGCCACCTCCTGGATGCGCTGGGTCAGATTAACCGCAGAGCCCACGATCCCGTACTTGGCGCGAGCCTCGGAACCGATATTACCGACAATCACCTCTCCCGCATGTACTCCGATACCCATCTCAAGGACCGGAAGACCCTCTTTTTTCAGCGCGTCGTTCAAGGGCCTCATTTCAGACTGCATGTCCAAAGCGCAGGTCATGGCCCTGGCAACGGGGCCCTCGGATCCTTTCAACGACTCGAAAAAGACCAGCATGCTGTCTCCACAAAAGTCAACTATGATGCCCTGATTATTTCCGATAACCTCGATCATGATAGAGAAATACCGGTTCAACACTGTGATGGTCTCTTCCGGCCTCAGAGACTCGGCAAGTGGTGTAAATCCACGGATATCACAGATCAGGATGGCCACTTCCCTTCTATGTCCGCCCACGGTCAACGCGTCGGGCCTGCTGATGAGGTCCTTGGCGATTTCCGGGTCCACGTAACGCCCGAAGGTGTTTCTTATAAAGTCTTTTTCCTTCAGACCCTCCACCATGGCGTTGAAGCTTGCGGCCAAACGCCCGATTTCGTCCCCGGTCAGGATCGGCATGGGTTCGCCATACCGGCCTTTTGCCACCGACCCTGCCGCCTTCGATATCTTCTCGATGGGGCCGGTCATTCGACCCACCACGAAAAGTATAAGAAAAAGGATGAGAAGTATGCTCATCAATCCTGATACGGCATAGATCAGTCGAAACCTGATGAGAGGGGCCAGGATCTTGTCTCGCGGGGCGAAGAGGACAATGGCCCAGGGGGCCTTTTTGAGCCTACAGAAACCGGCCACGAGTGCGGCTTGACGCCCCGTGCCCAGGATCGTGCCGAAAGGTTTCTCCCGGAGGGCCGCGAGGATCGAAGACTCCAGCGGGTAACCGGGTCCCCCGAGTTTTTTTCGTACCTTTTTCAGGCCTCCGGTCTGGGCGAACAGATTCCCGGACAGATCTATCAGGCTCGCCCGATTGCTTTGCCACCAACCGGTTTTCTGGATATCGTGGATCAGCGCCTCGAAGAGAATGGTAATATGAAGGGTTCCCACGGGTTCGCCGTCATCATTTTCAAACACCGAAGTCATGGATACCGTTTTGCTCTTGGCCTTCTGGTTATAAACGGGAGCCGTGACCTCAGCAATCCCCGAGTGTCTGAAATGCATCATTCCCGTTCGGGCCATTCCCGCCCGGGCCATTCCCATTCGGCCGGAGAAGACGGCCGCTTTCCATTTGAGTGAAACGTCTGTAACCCCGTCGATGTCCCTCAGTTGTTTGACCAACCAATCCGGGGAAAAGGAATTGTCATCTTGTCCTGCCGACTTCTCAAACGCATTGATCCATCGAACGGGTTCATCGAGGTGGATATCGATGTGCTCTGCCGCCCTTTGGAGTTTCACGATGGAGGCGTCCCGCCATTGTTCCAGGATATGGCTCCGGGTATAGAAATAACCCAGCAGGCCCATAAGAAAAAGAAGAAGGCCCACAGGCAGCAGAACGAAGAGGACGAGCCGTTGTCGGAGGCTCTTTATCCGGAAAACAGTCATGACATCACCGATTTCCTATGGAGTTCAATCTGTTATGAAATGATACAGAAAACGGATCTTTTGTTCATGCGTCCGCTTTGTCTTCTGCTTGTCGCAGCCACATTCTATGAAAGACCATTGCGATCCGGGAACAAAGGCTGTTCAAAAGCGTCGGCATATCTTACCTTCCAATATCTTGCGGCTCGTTGATCATGCTCCGACGGGCGCCGTTCATCACATGCTGCCAGGCGTTCGAATACGCTATCCTGAGGGGTTTTGAGGCCGCACATTAATAGAACGGCGCTGTAAGGTCAACCGTAGACTTCCAGACGGCCACCCCACTTCGAAGTCAGATCACAAACTGAGAACGGAACAGGATGATTTTACAAATGATTAGGAAACAGGTATAATGCGACTCTCTGGCTCAAGCACCTGCACCGCGTCTGGACACTTTTTTCAAACCTTAACCAGGAGGTGAACAATGAAACCGTTTATTCGGGCTCTGCTCGTGCTGATCGGGCTGATGATCCTCGGCGGGGCGACTTTTGTGTGGTCAGGTTTTTACAATGTTGCTGGCAATGTTCCTCACTGGGGCGTGACCTTCTGGATCATCGACCAGGCCAAAGATCGTTCCATTGCCTTCCACAGCAGAAAAACATCGGTCCCGGCTTTGAAAAGTGGGGACCTGGAGGATGAGGGATTTCGTCATTTTCATTCCGTATGCCGCCTGTGCCATGGCGCTCCGGGCTACAAACGGTCGGAATTCGCAACCGGCCTCTATCCGCTTCCTCCGGACCTGGGATCTCGGGATGTCCAGGGTGATTTGCGGGATGCCGAGCTTTACTGGGTTGTCAAAAATGGGCTCAAGTTGACAGGCATGCCCTCTTTCGGGGGAACACACAGCGAGAAAGATCTGGCCGGAATCATTGCCTTCCTGAGACGCTTGCCAACTCTGACCGAAGATACCTATGCTGCCATGGTTCAAGCAGAAGGCCCGGAATCATCAGAGGGGGAACATCGACACGGTGAATAATCATCCACATACAAGGGGACTTCCGAGTCATGAGCCGAAAACTTCGCGCTTTGGGGTCATCATGCCGTAGCGAAGGGAGCAGACAGGTTTCTATAACAAACGAAGAGAAGGAATTCCAAACATAGGATACTTCCGGTCCACGTTACCAATGCCCAGACCGAGGATCTCCAGACTGCAGAAAATTTGAGCAGCGTCGAAGAAATCATTGAAACCATATGGAGCCACATCGTAATCCGCAAGTGCCATGAAGGGCATATCTCTTTTGTTCATCATGTCCTGAAAATGCCTGTGCGTGATGGCCATGAGCTGAATGCCCTCGGGTCCCAGACCGGTCTCTCCCTGAAATGCCTTTCGGGCCTTGGATACCGTCATATCCCGGTATGCATCGCCGGACCCTACCAGGGCAAAATAGAATCCCCTGGGCCGAGCCGGAGCGCCGGGGCGCAACCGGATATGGTCCGACTTATCAAAATCGATATACCTGCATTGCCAGGTCTTTCGCCATAGATTTCTACAGGCATATTCCCAGGCAACCTTTCCTGAAAGAACAGGATCTGAATTACCGGAACCGTCGTCCCCAAAGCCGTAAAAGAGGGCAGGATCTCTGAGGCCGCGATCGTTGGCTTCCCTGGCCAATTCGGAGAGAGCCCTGAGTTTGCTGAATTCCTCTCTCATGATGCCCCATCCCATTTTTCGGTTGGCTTTCTTCCAGGAGCGTATCTGGTCGGAAATGGGAAGGTTCAGGCGCTGTCCGTGGTCGGCAGCCGGCTTCCGACGCATGCCTTTGAAAAATAGGGACACCATGCTCCCTGCCACATTAGGTTTGAATAACCATTTATGACTCTGTGTATAATACATCCAGGCGTACTCTGGTCGCGCAACCCTTACCCAAGATATTTTCCCGGATCCCGTGAAAAGGCCTGCCTACACCCCGGATTGCAGAAGTAGTAGGTCCTCCCCTCGTATTCCAGCTGCGCAGGCGCAGCCGCCGGGTCTACCAGCATGTTGCAGACCGGATCAACTGTCACGCCTATCCCTTTACCGCTGCCGCGCCTGCTGACCTTTGCTATTTCCGGGGTCAGGGCGCCTTTAATCCTGGCCCACTTGGACACTATGATGGTAAGCAGGAATCCCACCCCGAGGCCGCCAAACCCGAATAGAACAGCACCGGTCCTTTCTCCAAGCCCTGTCATTTCACGCAGTGAAGCGCCCACGGCGGCACCGACGATGAAACCAACAATGGGAAGCAGGTACACAACCGCCGCGCTCTTTACGAAAAGCCCGGAACTGAGGATTAAAACCACCTGGTCCCCGACCCGGGCCCCGATTCTATTTCGAGCCCGTGTAATCATCCTGTTCCCTGTGCCGAACGTATGACAGGAGTGAGATGCGCCACAGCCCTCGCACCCAACTCCTTTCTCGGTCATCACGTCTGCCATACCATCCTCTCTCACTCTTACTATGATGCCTTGTTCTTCTGACATGATCGACTCCTTTGCTCCTGCAACCTCTCATCGGTTGAAAGCGGCCAACCGGTTCTGCAGGCTTGCGCTGAGAGATGTATATTCTACAACACCTCTTATAAAACAGAAAAGCAAGATGCGGGCCAGTTAGGGTCTGTTAATCCTAACCGGTTGAATTCATGCTCTTTCTTAGAAATATTTTCCGACAACACAACCTGATAATTTTGAATTCAGAGGATGATATGGATACTTTCTATCCATGTCTCAATAGAAATGGATCATATGTATTCAAAGAGACATGAACTGGAGGGAGCAGCCATTTTCATTCTTATGTGCCAGTTTCAAAATGTTCAGTTTTGATAACTTTGCGAAAAGTGATTATTGCGCCCATGGACGGGCGCATAAATCAATGGGGTGCAGGGCAACCCGTTGATTCATAGGAAGACGAAGATCCTGAGTTTCGGTTTTCAGGAACAAAAAGTCCCGAGGACTGGACTTTTTAAGGTTCTATCAACATTGACCATGAAAGGAGGCGAGGGCAGGGGAAAACGTCAAACTGCAAAGAAGTGATTCAATCTGTTATTATCATTGG
>CAYOIU010000055.1:0-16256 GCA_964404085.1 uncultured Desulfobacteraceae bacterium
GAACCCCAAATAGCCGTCCATGTAGAAGTGAGTTGCCAAGTGCACTATGAGAAAGCACATAAAAAAGATTCTCAGATCCGGTTCCTTGGACCTGGGTGAAAAAGCGACTTCGTTGTAAGAGCAGGCGATCGGGCTTAACGGGCAAACCTGCGTTGTTGAATACAGGAAAGGATGATTTGAAATGAGAGAAATCTGGGTAAAAGTGGAACCGTGGAACAAGGACCTGGTGACAACGGCTCTGGAAGCGGGCGCATCCGCCGTCATGGTCCCGGACGAAAAGGTCTCCGATGTCAAGGCCCTGGGGATGATCAGGACCATTGCAAAAAAGGGAGACTTGGAACCGGGAAAAGACGTGGTTTTTGCGGAAATCCGTTCCGCGGAGGACGAAGAGAAAATTGTAGGCCTTGCCAGGGATAAGCGGGTAGTGGTAAAAACGGTGGATTGGGAGATCATACCGCTTGAAAACCTGGTGGCCAGGACCGGGAACCTCTTTGTGGAGGTGAAAAACCTGGAGGAGGCGAAGGTGGCCTCGGGGATCCTGGAGAAAGGTGTGGACGGGCTGCTGGTCGCAAACCCGGAACCGGCGGAGGTTCGAGAGATGATCAGAGAGATGCTTTCCACGGGTCGTCCCCTGGAACTTAGCCCCTTTTTGATCGAGGCGATCCGGCCTGTGGGCATGGGCGACCGCGTCTGCGTGGACACCTGTACGCTCATGGGGCCGGGGGAGGGGATACTGGTGGGAAACAGCAGTCGGGCTCTATTCCTGGTCCAGGCGGAGGCCCTGGAAAATCCTTATGTAGCGCCTAGACCTTTCAGGGTCAATGCGGGAGCGGTACACGCCTACGTGATGACGCCGGGAGGAAAAACCAGGTACCTTTCAGAGCTTCGCTCGGGTGACGAGGTGCTGGGCGTCAATTTCAAGGGCGAGACCGTCACCCTGGTGGTGGGGAGGGCAAAGGTCGAAAGGCGTCCTCTGTTGATGATGCGAGCAGCCGGACCCGGTGGGACTGCCACGCTTATTCTTCAGAATGCCGAGACCATCCGGTTGATGGGGCCGGCCGGGGAGCCTGTCTCCGTCCTGGAACTCAGGCCAGGGGACGAGGTGCTGGGTTACGGCGAGGAAGGGGCACGCCATTTCGGACACAGGATCAGGGAGCACATCGTAGAGGCATGAAAATCGCTGTTTCCATTGCTGCACAGGATACCGCAGGAGTTCTTGCAAAGATGGCCCGCGCCGGTGAGCTGGCCGAAGTTTTGGAGATCAGGCTGGATCTGATGGCGTCTTTCGACCTGGAGAAAATCATTAGGGGTGCGCCCAGACCGGTCATCGTGACCTACCGATCCGTGAAGGAAGGCGGGCGGGGTCGGGCGCACTATGCCACGCGGGTCAACCTCCTCGAACAGGCCGTGGAGGCAGGTGCCGCCTTTGTGGATGTGGAGTTCAGCATGCCCCTGGGTTTTCGGGAGTCCCTTTTGAGGAACAGAAAAGAGAACAAGGTGATCCTGTCCCACCATATCCCGAACGCAACGCCTTCCCGGAAGGCCCTCGAAAGACTTCTTGACAGGATGGCCGCGTCAGGCGCGGACGTGATCAAGATCGTAACACGGGCCCGAAGCCTGGAAGACAACCTGAAGATATTGGGGCTCATCCCCAGGGCGAAGGCGCTGGGGATCGATATCATCACCTTCTGCATGGGGCACGAGGGCCGCATCAGCCGGATAGCCTCCCCCCTCTTGGGCGGGTCCCTCACCTTCGCGTCCCTGGAACCGGGAGAGGAATCCGCCGACGGCCAGATCCCGGCGCGGACCATGAAGAGAATTTTGAAGGAACTGGAGTTGTGAAGATCGACGAACACACATCCCTCTACGGCGTGGTGGGAATGCCCCTGGCGCACAGCCTGAGCCCGGTGATGCACAACGCGGCCTTCAGGGAACTGGGTCTGAATGCGGTGTATCTGGCCTTTGAATCCACGAATCTGGAGGGGACCATCCGGGGAGGCAGGGCCATGGGTATCAAAGGACTCAGCGTGACCATCCCCTACAAGTCGCGCGTCATACCTTTCCTGGACCGCATCGACCCAATGGCCCGGAAGATCGGCGCGGTCAATACGGTCTCCCGGGAGCGGGAAGGGCTCGTGGGGTACAACACCGATGCGGCGGGGGGGTTGAAGGCCCTTCAGGAGGTGACCAACCCCCGGGGCAAACGCGTCGTGATCCTGGGAGCCGGAGGTGCAGCACGGGCCATAGGATACATCCTCACTGAGAATGGAAGCAGACTGACCATCGTCAACCGTTCCATCGAGGAGGGAGAAGCGCTCGCGAGGGACCTCGACGCAGTCTTCGTGCCAATGGCGGACCTCAAGGGGTTGGAGACGGATATCCTGATCAACGCAACGCCCCTTGGCATGTATCCTGATGAGGACGAATTCCCTCTCGATCTGGATGAGACAAAAGCGGAGGTGGTGATGGATATTGTTTACAACCCCCTTGAAACGCCACTGCTCAGAATGGCAAAGGCCAAGGGGGCGGTCACTGTCCCGGGCATCAGGATGTTCATTTTCCAGGGGGCGGAGCAGTTCCGTTTGTGGACCGGCCTGAAGGCACCGGTTGAGGTGATGGAGGATGTGGTCAGACAGGCGCTCGATCAGGCATCACCGGCGGAGGGAAAATGAAAGAAGTCAGGACCCGTTCAGACATCATGACGACTGTCCGGATTCCCGGCTCCAAAAGCATGAGCCATCGTGGACTCATTTGCGCCGGTTTAGCCGGGGGACAAAGCCGTCTCAGGGACGTGCTTTTCTGTGAGGACACCGATTATACGCGGGAAGCACTGGAGACCCTCGGGGCCGCCACGACGATTGACGGTGGTGATCTCCTGGTAGGGGGGACCGGGGGCAGGCTGAAAAGGTCAAGGGCAGGAGAGAGCCTCTTTCTGGGGAACTCCGGAACCAGCATGCGGCTCCTCCTCTCGGTCGCAAGTCTCGGCAGGGGTGAGGTCATCCTGGACGGATCTCCCCGCATGCGGGAAAGGCCTGTGGGCGAACTGGTCAAGGCCCTCAACGGGCTGGGGGCTGATCTTTCATTCGTCCGGGACGACGGATACCCTCCGGTCCTGGTGAGGGCCCGGGGAATCAGAGGCGGATCAGTGCGCATATCGGGAAGGGAAAGCAGCCAGTACATCTCTTCTTTACTGCTTTCGGCCCCCTATGCGGATGAGGATACGGAGATCCTTGTGAGTGGGCCCATCTCGTCAAGCCCTTATGTGGACATGACCCTTCAGGTCATGGAGGCCTTTGGTGCAGAGGTCACCAGGAAAGGATATGAACACTTTTCCGTCAGGTCGAAGGTAGGCTATTGGCCCACAAGGTTTGTCGTGGAACCGGATGTCTCCAGCGCGTCCTATTTCTGGGCCGCAGCCGCTGTGGCAGGCGGGAGTGTCACCACTCAAAACGTGGATCCCTTTTCCAGCTCTCAGGGGGATAAGGGTTTTCTGGATATCCTGGAAGAAATGGGCTGCGGGGTCAGGCGGGGACCGGACGGGGTCACGGTTCAGGGTGCACCGCTCAAAGGGGGGGAGGTGGATATGCTTCACATGCCTGACATGGTTCCCACCCTGGCCGCGGTGGCCCTCTTTGCAAGGGGCAGGACGGTCATCCGGAATGTGGCCCACCTCAGGCTCAAGGAGAGTGACCGTCTCAGCGCTATCTGTCTCGAATGGAGCCGTCTGGGGGCCCATGTGGAAGAAATGGAGGACGGCCTTATCATAGAGGGGGAACATCCGCTCGAGGGAACTCAGCTCAATCCCCACGACGATCATCGACTGGCCATGAGTATGGCCGTGATCGGTCTCAGGGTCCATGGGGTTGTCATCCATGGGGATGATTGTGTGAAAAAATCCTTCCCCGGCTTCTGGGAGCTTTGGGACGGGCTTAATTAGATTTCTTCGAATCTGTTCATCGCCCTGTTTTTCACAACATTATCGGGATCAAAGACCTGCCCGTTCATGGCGATATAGACGCCGGGGGGCAGCAACTGAATCGCTGCCACAGCGAATCCGATGTTGAAGGGAGCATCACTTGACTTGAACCTGGCCGGGGACATGGCGCCGGTGAGCACTATCACTTTTCCGGGGATGCCTTTGAGTTTCCCGGCGGTCTCCACCATGGTATCGGTGCCGTGTGTCAACAGGATGCGCTGATTTTCATCGGACCTAACCTTATCAAGAATCAGTTGACGGTCGTCTTCCGTGAGTTCCAGGCTGTCCTTCCGCAATATGGATTCGCATGCGTATTCGAATCCGATATTTCCCTCTTCCAGGATATCCGTGATCTCGGGTTTCCCTACCTGGTATTCGCTTTTCCGGTCAAAATAGACCTTGTCGATGGTGCCTCCCACGGCAATGATCTTGATCTTCATAATATCCTCGATTCAATCTCGATAAGCTGGGGCAAAACCCCATGTCTGAAGGGAATATGGAACAAAACAGGAGGGAAGTCAATAATCCCCTAATCCACTAACCTTTGGACTAAACGAGATTTTTGCCTTGAAAGTAATGGAGCATTGTTTTATGGTCAACTCTAAAGCGATCACCAGCCATCCTTTGACTGAAGCTCACACCATTATTCACACTGTTCGAGAGGAAAAGTCCTTGGAACGAGGGGATCAATTGCAACCCGGAATGACTGTTTTCATGGGGCTCCCCTTTGATGAGTTTTCCTCTTTCACGCGCGGACCCGCACTGGCCCCTCCGAGGATAAGGGAAGCCTTGAACAGCGGTTCAACCTGCCTGTGTTCCGAGGATGGAAATGACCTGGGGGCGGATCCCCTGAGGATAACCGCCATGGCCGCAGCAAGATTCCTGAAAGAGATCGTCGCCCGCAGGCTCGAAGGGGATTCCTGATGGGATCTCTTCATATTATCTATTTATATATTTACATGTGCCCTTTTTGTTAGTAAAAGGAACTGAGAATAGCGTGTAGACACCCATAGGTACCTAACCCGGATTTCTCACCAATAATCTGCTGTGACGGTGGATAGCCCCATGCCTATTGCGTTGCGCTCGGAAAATTTCCTCGACGTACTGTACAGTACGCCTGTGGCCATTTTCCTGCGTGCACCTTATATTCACGGGGCTCTCCGCCTTGTCGCAACGAAGATCGGCGAGTAACCCGGGCTAATTCTGAAAAAATGAGAGAAAGGAGGTGAAGCACTAAACGTTTGTCTGGTGGGGCAAAAGGATGCCCGAATGGCTTTGATTCATTTCACAACAAAAAATGGAGGATAGCTAACCGTGAAAAAAATAGTTCTGTTGCTCATGACCCTGGTGTTTGCAGTGACCCTTTCCTTCGGCACTGCATTGGCATTCACTGCAGAAGATATAGCCAAGGCGTCTGCCCTCGAGGAAATCCAGAAAAGAGGGCAACTCCTCGTTGGACTGGAAGCAGGCTATCAACCCTTTGAAATGCAGGATGAAAAGGGGAACCTTGTCGGTTTTGACGTGGACATGGCCTATGAGATGGGCAAGGCCATTTTCGGAAAAGGCGGCGAAAAGAAGGTCAAACTGGTCAACACCGCCTGGGAAGGCATCATTCCCTCTCTGATGACCCACAAATTTGACATCATCATGTCGGGCATGACCGCACTCCAGAGCCGAAATCTCAAGGTCAATTTCTGCGATCCCTATTACTATATCGGTCAGTGCATTCTCATCAACAAGAAAGACAAAGGCAAGATCAAAAGCTACAGGGATCTCAACAAGAAGGGCAAGATCATCACCTCCAAGCTGGGTGTGACCGGGCAGTTCACCGTTGAAGAGCTGATGCCCAAGGCTACCCACCGTTTTTTCAAGTCCGAGACGGACGGTGGCATGCAGGTGGCCAACGGCCTTGCCGATGCCTTTGTGTATGATGAACCCCAGGTTCGCGTATTCGCGGCCAAGTACAAAAAGACCACAATGGGGCTATTCAAACCCCTGACCTATGAACCCCTTGCCTGGGCCATCCGGAAAGGCGATCCGGATTTTCTGAATTTCCTCAACAACTTCCTGCGACAGGTCCACGGCGACGGACGCTGGGACAAGATTAAACATAAATGGTTTGTGGAGTATGTGAACGAAATGGCGAAGAAACAGTAATGATACAGGGGGGCGTTTTTCGCCCCCCTTCTTCCATCACAGGAGGTTCATTTTGATCTTCGGAAAACGATCCATAATCACCCTGGCCGTCCTCGCCGTGATCATCGGGTTCATTTACTACTTCCTCGTGGCCAGGGGTATTACCTACATCTGGCACTGGGAACAGGTCCCGCAGATGTTGTTCTACCACGGAACGAAATCCGCGGCTGAAACAACGCCGAGCTTCCACCTGGGGGTCCTGATGATCGGTTTTATCCTTACCCTGAAGATCTCAGCTGTGGCCATCGTCTTCGCCATCGTTCTCGGGACCGTCCTGGGTATCTGCAGGCTTTCAAGTGAACCCATCACCCGCGGCATTGCCTTCACTTTTGTCGAGATGATCCGGAATACGCCGCTCCTGGTGCAGATATACATCATCTACTTCTTTGCCGGATCCATGCTGAGGCTCTCGGCTTTCGCTGCGGGGACTGCCGCCCTGGCCATCTTTGAAGGGGCCTACGTGGGTGAAATCGTGCGGGCGGGCATCCAGTCCATTCACAAAGGCCAGGCGGAGGCTGCGAGATCGCTGGGCATGTCCTATGCAAAGTCCATGCGCCATGTCATCCTCCCCCAGGCCTTCAAACGCATCATCCCCCCCCTGGCCGGCCAGTTCATTTCCCTGATCAAGGATTCCTCTCTGGTTTCGGTCATTGCCCTGGCCGATCTCATGTTCCAGGGCCAGCAGGCCGTTGCCAGGACCTACAGTGCCTTTGAGATTTATTTTACCGTGGCCTTTCTCTATCTGGTGATGACGTCCACCCTCTCCGCGGCCACCCAATACATCGAAAGGAGGCTTGCCGTCAGTGATTAAGGTAAAGAACCTTTACAAGACTTTCAAGACCCCCAATCGCAGAGAAGTGAAGGCTCTGGTCGATTTCTCAACCGAGATCGAGAAAGGGGAGGTGGTGGTGATCATCGGCCCCAGTGGGTCCGGGAAGAGCACCTTTCTGAGGTGTCTGAATCGGTTGGAAGAGGTGGACAGCGGCGAAATCATCATCGATGGCGAAGACATCCTGGCCAAAAAGGCGGATATCAACAAGGTCAGGGAAGAGCTGGGCATGGTGTTTCAGCATTTCAACCTCTTCCCCCACAAGACGGTTCTTGAAAACGTGACCCTTGCCCAGCTGATCGTGCGCAAAAGGGACAAGGGAAAGGCGCTCAAGATCGCCAGAGACCTGCTCGAAAAGGTGGGAATCGGGGAAAAGGAAAGTGTTTATCCGGCCCAGCTTTCGGGCGGGCAGCAGCAGCGGGTGGCCATCGCCCGCGCCCTGGCCATGCAGCCCAAGATCATGATGTTTGACGAGGCCACTTCAGCCCTGGACCCGGAGATGATCGGCGAGGTCCTGGAGGTCATGAAGACCCTGGCCCGGGAGGGAATGACCATGCTCGCGGTGACCCATGAAATGGGATTCGCCAGAGAAGTCTCGGACAGGGTGATTTTCATGGACGGCGGCCAGATCGTGGAAGAAGGGACCGCCGAGCACTTTTTCCAAAATCCCACCCACGACAGAACCAAGCTGTTCTTGAGTCAGATTCTTTGATGAGGAACTTTTCGGGTTCTGGGATTCGCCTCGCTTTTCGGCTTTAACTTACCGAAAACATTGTGGACATCCTCCAGGATGAGGTATCCGCAGGGGATCAGGACCAGGGTGACGCCTGTGGCGAAGAGGATACCGAATCCCAGGCTGATGGCCATGGGGATGAGAAACTGCGCCTGGATACTCTTTTCCAGGAGCATGGGGGTGAGCCCGGCAAAGGTCGTAAGGGATGTGAGGATGATGGCCCTGAAACGGAGCTTTCCTCCCTCCACGATGGCCTCATGGGGACTCGCCCCCTCGGCCCGCAGCCGGTTTGTGGCGTGAATGAGCACCAGGGAATCATTGACCACGACTCCTGCCAGGCCCACCATGCCGAACAGGCTGATAAAGGTGAGATTGAAGCCCATGATCAGATGGCCTGCCATGGCACCCACCAGGCCGAAGGGGATGGCAAGCATCACGATAAAAGGCTGGGTAAAGGACTTGAAGGGAATGGCCAGCAGGGTGTAGATGCAGAAAAGGGCGATGAGGAAGCCCTGGATGACATCGGCCATGGATTCCATCTGGTTCTTTCCCGCCCCCTCGATGGTATACCGAAGTCCCGGATATTCCGCTTGGAGCCTTTTGAGGGCGTTTTTCTGCATGTCCATGCGGATCTCATTGGCATTAGCCCTGGTTTCATCCACATCGGCGGTGACTTTGATGACCCGACGGCGTTGGGCCCTCTGGATAGAGGCATAACCCCGGGTCATGTGTACCTGGGCCACTTCCCCGAAGGGAATTTCCGACCCATCCGGGGTGTGGATACGCATGTCTTCCACAGATCCTATGACCCGCCGCTCGGATTCGGGGTATCGGACCAGGACCTTCACCTCATCCTGATCGCGCTGCAACCGCAAGGCCTCGGCCCCGTAAAAGGCACTTCGGACCTGCCGGGCCAGGTCGCTCAGGGTGAGGCCCAGACTCCGGGCCCTGGGTTTGAGTTTGAGCTGCATCTCCGGTTTCCCCGGGATCCAACTGTCATTGATATCAAACACGCCTGGATATTGCTTCAATTGGTCCTTGAGTTCATTTGCCGCTTCAATGAGTTTACGGTCATCATTGGAAGAGAGGTGAACTTCCACCGGGTTTCCGGCGCTGAAGAGTTCGCTCTGGAAGGTAATGGACTCGGCATCCGGGATGCTTCCCACCCTTTTTCGCCAGACATGGGCCAGCTTGGCCGCGCTCACGTCCCTCTTTTCTCCCTCCAGAAGCTGGACAAAGACCTGGGCCAGGTGGCTCCCGATCTGTGTCCTCCCGCCGCCGGGGCCGTGACCCCCCAACTGCATCCCTACCAGGGAGATGCTGTAGTCGAATAGGGGCGGTGCCCCATCCGGCCGCCTTTTGTCCACTGCCTTCATGGCATCCTTGGCCGCCTGCTCGATCCGGGAAACCATGCGCACCGTGCGATCGAGGGTCGTACCCACCGGCATGGTGAGCGAGCAGGTGAGGACATCGCTCTCCACGCGTGGGAAGAAGGTGAACTTGAGCCATCCCCCACTCCAGACTCCGACGGCCAGGAAGAGCAGTGCGATCCCTACTGCCACAGTGGCATAACGCCATCTCAGACAGAAATCCAGGAATTTCCTGTACGGACCATTAACGAAGCGTCGAAGCCACCTGGACATGGGTCTTTCGCCGTTCTTACCCCCCTTGCTTCGCGAAAGGTGACAGGGAAGAATCAGGAGGGACTCTGTCAGTGAGCCCAGAAGGACCAGGATCACCACGATAGGGAGATTTCGCATGATCTTTCCCATGCTTCCGGTCCCCAGGAGGAGCGGCCAGAAGGCTACAACGGTGGTGAGCACGGAAAAAATGACAGGCCTGCCCACTTCTACGGCTCCATCCACGGCAGCGCTCAAGGGATCGAGACCTGCTTCCCGCTTTCGGAAGACATTTTCCCCGATGACGATGGCATCGTCTACCACGATACCGAGGACCATGATGAAGGCGAAGAGGGATACCATGTTGATGGATATGCCGAAATAGGGAAGCGCCCAGAGGGCGGCCAGAAAGGAGACGGGAATGCCGAGAGTCACCCAGAAGGCGAGTCGGATGTCCAGAAAGATACCGAGAAGGATACTTACGAGCAGGAGGCCCCAGGCCATATTCTTGAGCAGCAGCCTGATCCTGCTCTTCAGGATTTTGGACATGTCCTGATAAAAGGCGATATCCACACCTGCCGGGAGAGAGGGTCGGATTTTTTCAATATAGCGTTTCACCGCGGAGGCCACCGAGAGGGCGTTCTGTTTTCCTACCCTGAATACCTGGACGACCGCGGCAGGTTTGCCCTGAAATCGTGTAAGGATATCCACATCTTCAAATCCGTCGCTCAGGGTGGCGATATCGCCAAGGGTCACCTTGCTCCCGTCCGGTCTGGTGATGATGGCTATGTCTCCGTACCCCGTCGCATAATAGCGTCTGCCCTTGGTACGGACAAGGATTTCACCCCCGGCGGCTTTAATGGTCCCGGCAGGTAAGTCCAGGCTGGCTTTCCTGACCAGTTCCGCCACCCTGCCCAGAGTGAGGTTGTAGCGCCGCAGGGTTTTTTCAGGAATCTCGATGTGGATTTCATTGGTGCGCACACCAAAAATCTCGGCGTAGGTGATATCAGGCAGATTGGTGATGTCATCCTTGATATTCTCCGAGAGGCGCTTGATGGTCTGCTCGGGTACATCCCCATAGACGGCCACACTGATCACTTCGGTTGTCCTGGTTATTTCCCGAACAACGGGTTGCTCCGCCTCATCGGGGAAGGTGGTGATCCGGTCCACTTCCGATTTCACCTCGTCCAGGAGCTTTTTCAGGTCCCAACCTTCCAACACCTCAATCGTTGTCATGGCGAAACCTTCTCTGGCCGTCGAGTCGATCCGCTTGATCCCTGCAAGGCCCGCCACCTTCTCTTCGACCCGCCTGATGATGGCTTCCTCCACCTCATCGGGGGAAGCGCCGGGATATTCCACGGTGATGGCGATCCTGTCGGGCGAGGTTTCGGGAAAGACCTCCAGCTTCATCGTGACTGCAGTCACCGCACCGGCGAACATGAGAAGCATCATGAGCAGGTTGGCGGCGACGTGGTTGTTGGTGAACCAGTTGATGATGGGCTTCATGAGAGGTCTTTCTCCTCTTCCTTCAGCGGACGGACGGTCATCCCGTCGGTAACGGTTTCCATGGGGCTGATCACCAGTTGCTCACCGTTTTTCAAACCTTTACTCACCAGGGCCATGCCCCCCTGAAATCGGGCCACCTCCACCTTGCGGAATCGCAGGCGGTCGTCCCGGCCAACGATCCACACGGTGTTCCCCTGGTGGAGAGCGGACCTGGGGAAAAGGGTGGATCCGGGCAGGGTGCGTCCCTGGATGTGGACTGTGACAAAGAGCCCGATGGCCAGGGGCGGTTTCCTTGAATAGGGGTTCTCTACCCTGATCACGACGGGGAGCAAACGGGTCTTCTGATCGAGTTTCCCCTCGGTACGGACCACCCTGGCGGGCCATAAGACCTCTCGGCCCGCCAGTTGAGCGGTCACCGTCGCAGGTGCACCCCCTCCCGTATCCGGGCTGAAGCCGGGGATATTGAACCAGAAGGCATTCCCGTCTTCCATGGGGACCACGATTTCGGCCGCCTCTACGGTGTAGAGGGTGGCAAGGGTCTGGCCGGGCGATACAAACTGGCCGATCCCGACGTTTTCTTCAGCGACGCGTCCGTCAAAGGGGGCTTTCAGTTCCGTTCGTTCCAGATTCAGGCGGGCCCTTTTCTCATCCGCGTAATAGGCGGCCAGCATGGCCCTGGCCGCGGCAAGTTGCGGTTCCTTGCCCACCAGGGGCGGAGGATTCGGGTTTTGACTCTTCCCTTTGGGATGGTTGAAGCGCCACTCCTCTTTTGCAGCGGCGGACTCTTCCTCTGCGATCTGGACACGACTCTCACCGTCCTTCACTTTTGCCTCAGCCAGGGTCAGGGTCAGCTCATAGTCGACAGGGTTGATGCGAATCAGGAGGTCCCCCTTGGAAAACGCTCCACCGTTGACCAGGTTGGGGGACACATAGGTCACCTTTCCCCCCACCTGAGGCACGAGACGGATCTCATACAAGGGGCGAACGGTGCCCTCACCCTGAATCACGATCCGGTGCTCTTCTGTCTTTATCTCCATGACTCTCACAGCCGGAACCGGGGCGGGGGGCTTCTGCCGCACCATCTTCTGCCTGCTGGCGGTAATCCTGTTCATGCCGACCAAGCCGAGGGCCAGCAGGGCCAGTGTGATGATCACCTGCAGAAATCGTCTTTTTCCTTTTCCCATTTCAAATATCCTCAATGCGTTCTCTTGACAGAATCAACAGGATTTACCCTGATCCACCATCCTGACTATCCCGTTATCCTGTGAGTTCTCTCTCCCATCCGCCTCCCATTGAACGGTAGAGACTGACACGGTTGGTCAGTATGGCCAGGTCCACCAGGACCAGGATTTCTTCGGCCTGAAACCTGGACTGCTGGGCGTCGAGGACCGTGATATACCCGGTCAGTCCCCTTCGGTACCTTCCCTCCGCTACCTTCTGAGTCGCGCGGGCCTCTTCAAGGAGCATCAGGACCCGCTTCCTCCGTTCCAACTGCTCCTGCCGCACAAGGAGCGCATTTTCCACCTCGGAAAAGGCAGTCAGGACGGTCTTGGCATAGTCCGCCACGCCTTGTCGGTACCTTGCGCGGACGCCCTCTTCCACGGCTTTCAAACGCCCTGCGTCAAAAAGGGGCTGTACCAGTCCGGCTGCGATGCTCCACAGTTTGCTTTCAGGGCGCAGGAGATGGTTCAGTTCATCACTGGAATACCCATAACTGGCCGTCAGGGTGATGTGAGGAAAACGGTTGGCCCTCGCCTCGCCCACCTGTGCGTTCAGTGCCTTCAACCTCGCCTCGGCCGCCCTCAGGTCCGGACGGCGAAGGAGAAGGCCGGACGGAAGCCCCGGGGGGACGGGCGCGAGGCTCTTGAAATAGTCCTTTGGATGTTTCCGGGGGGGACGGGTCTTGGGATAACGACCCAGGAGTATGGCCATCTTCTGCTGGGCCGTGCCCAGTTCCTGATTGAGGGAAGGCAGGGCGGCCTCGGCCTGGGCGAGCACTCTGCGCGCCTGTCTCAGGTCCAGGATGGTAGTCAGGCCGCGTTTGTATCTGATTTCAACGAGGTTAACACTATGACGATAATTATCGATACTCTTTTGGAGGATTTGAATGCGCCGTTCCGTGGCCTCCATGGAGAGATAGAGGGAAACCGTTTCGGCCACGATGGCCTGGGCCACGGTCCGCTGGTTTTCAACGGCTTGGAGCATTGAGGCCCTGGCGCCTTCTTCCGCTCTTGCCAGACGACCCCACAGGTCCAATTCGTAAGAGGCGGGCAGGGACAGGCCGAACACGTCGGTTGGTGTCCTTTCCTGCCGGTTCTGAAATTCAAAAGTGCCACCTTTGAAGACCGGCACAGGAATGTTGGTGGTTCGCCGCTGGCGCTGGCCCTGGGCCTGGAGATTTACCGATGGAAAACGATCAGCCCTGGTCCGAATGAGCTGGGAACGGAGTTCCGATACCCTGGCTGCGGCCTTCCTGATATCCCAGTTTCGCGCAAAGGCCTCCCGGACCAACGCGTTGAGCTCGGGATTGCCGTAGGCACGCCACCAACCGTCTCCCGGGGTTTCCGCGTTTCCGATAGATCCATCGTGTTGAAAGGCGACGGGTGGTGTGATTCCCAGGTCGGGACGCTTGAAATCAGGTCCCATCTTCATGCATCCTCCCATGAGCAGGAGGCCCAGCAGGAAGACCAGGCCGGTGGGAATTTTATGGCTCACTGGGTGGCCTCCTCAACAGCGCCAAACCCGTGAAGACAGAATGTGACGATGTGGTCGGAGAGGTGGGCCTTAAAAGAGGCGTCATAGTTGCCGCCGGTCATACGGGTTACGGCGGCCCTGGCAAAACTGAAATAGAGGATCTGGGAAAACATGCTCAGGAGGTAGAGGTAAAGGGTGTCGTCCGTCAGGTCTTCGGGCATGAACGGCCGAAGAAGGGCCGCCACTTCAACAAAAAAGGGTCGCATGACGTCGTTCACGATCAATTCCAGGGCTTCGGAAGGACGCGCCTGCTCCCGGGCCATGAGCTGATGGTGTCGCTGGCGTTCATCCTCCGACAAGGGGCCTTGAATAAACGCATCCGTCAAGGTGCGCACGATGACATCAAGTGAATGGGGGGACGCATTGTCGAGGGATTTCCTGAAGGCCTCCTGCACCCGCCTGGCCCTGGGAATCCACCGGGAACGGAAGACCTCCAGGTAGAGATTCTTTTTCTGACCGAAGTGGTAATTGACGGCCGCCAGGTTGCAGTGGGCGGCCAGGATGATTTCCCGGATACTGACGGCCCGGTAGCCCTTCCGGGCAAAAAGGATCTCGGCCTCGTCCAGGAGACGCTCACGGGTGGTTTCACTTAGAAGTTCAGTCTTCATGCCTGCCTCCAGGGTATAATAAACGTTTGTATCAAACAAACGTTTGAATGTCAAGAGGCAAATCAAGGTTAACGATGAGGCGCCAAAGGGAGTATCTTACATTTGTCTGAAAAGGTGGGCGTATGTCTTGCTGACGGTCAGGACATGAGAATGGCCTTTGAGCCTGATGTTCAATCGGCCGGAAAACCCCCGGTGAACTTTACTGATATAATGGATGTTGACGATTGTGCCGCGATGGACACGCCAGAAGAGATCCGGGTCCAGATCTTCGGACAGGCTCTTGATGGACTTTCTGATAAGGGATTCCCCATCTTCCGTTACCACCAGGGTGTATTTGTCCTCCGCCTTGAAATAGTGGACCTCATCTACGGGGATCAATCTCACCCCATCTCCTTGCTGCACCTTGATCCATTGCAGGTAGCCGGTCGATGTTTGCATTTTCAGAGCGGATAAGGCACGCTCCATGGCACTGGTGAACCCGGCCGGCAATTCCGAGGCGCGGGTGATCTGTCTTTTTAGCCTGGTGACGGTCTTTTCGAGCCTCTCTGAGGTTACCGGCTTCAGGATGTAATCAATGGCCTCGTTTTCAAAGGCCTCAATGGCGTACTGATCATAAGCGGTAATAAAGACGATCCGGCTGGTACCCGAGGTCCTTTTGGCGACCTCAATTCCTGTCAGTCCGGGCATTTTGATGTCGAGGAAGGCGATGTCAGGTCGGTACTTCCGGATCAATTCCACTGCCTCAAGCCCGTTTTCCGCCTCGCCGCAAATGTCAAGCCCGGGCCAGAGTTTTGACAGTTGCGATTTGAGATGGGCTCTCAGTTGGGCCTCGTCCTCCGCGATAATTCCCGTTATATCTTTCACTTAGGTACCTCGATCACTGCCTTGACGCCGGAAGGGTGATTTTCCTCCAGGGTCAGTCGCGCTCCGTTTCCGTACAAGGTGTGCAAACGCTCTCTCACGTTGGAAAGGCCTATCCCTGATGCGGTTTCTCCCTGAAATCCAACCCCGGTGTCCGTGATTTCCACCCGAAGTACATCTCCTTTTTCTTCCGCTCGGATGGTGATTTCACCTCCTTCGACCTTGGGTTCCAATCCATGTTTGATGGCATTTTCAACCAGGGGTTGAACAAGCATGGGTGGAAACAACGTTGACGCTAAACCATCGGCAAGGTCTATTCTAAAGCGCAATCTCTCCCCCATCCGGACCTTGAAAATGTTGAGATAGGCCCGGACAGTGTCCATTTCCTGTCCAATGCTCGTTGTGTCCTGTCTGGATCTGGAAAGTGATATGCGAAGGTAACGGGTCAGATCCAGCAGCATCGCCCTGGCCACTTGCCCATCTGTTTGGAGCAGACTGAGGATATTGGACAGGGTATTGAACAGGAAATGGGGTTCGACCTGGGCCTGGAGCAGTCTCAAATCGGTCTCTGCAGCCTTCTTTTCAAGTAGGAGCCTTTTGATCCGTTCTTCCTGAACCAGGGTCTCACCCGCCCTGATTTTTTCACGGGAGTAAAAGAAATAGCTGATGACCGATCCAAAGAGGATACCCAGGATGATGACCTTGAAGAGGCCGTAATCTCGAAAGAAGATTGATGGGTTGATGCCCAGGGCAAGCGCGCCGAGAAGACCTCCGACAACCGAGCCCACACCCATTGCCATGATAATGATGATGAGTTGCATCAGGGGGCCGGAGCGGTCCAGGAGCGGGTGGACGCACAGAATACATGAGCAAATGGAGAGACCGATACACTGAGCCACGATGAAATTCTGCAAGAGGTCTCCGCCGAATCTCATGGCCGTCAGGAAGAGGGCAATCACCGCGTTGAACACAAGGGTATAGGAGACGGTCCTGATGATGTGTTTTCCTTCGATCGCTTTCACGCCTGAACCCTTCGCCTCTTCAAATTGAGGCCTCTGTTCTGTCCCCTGATTGGTGCCGAATGTGCATGGCCGACTCTACAACAAGGAGAGACAAAACGAAAGACCAAATCAACCCTGATCCACCATCAAGATATCATCTGCTGCATTGCCTT
>CAYOIU010000056.1:0-16247 GCA_964404085.1 uncultured Desulfobacteraceae bacterium
AGAGCAAACGCCTTTTTTTGGCCATTGCTTACTCCTTAAACCGGTATCCAACGCCGCGAACCGTCTCGATATACTTTCCGTATGTCCCGAGTTTCTTTCGCAGACCTGCGACCTGCACATCCACCGAGCGTTCCGTCACGTTGTACTCCTGACCATGAACCGCATCCACAATCTGGTAACGGGTAAAGACCCATCCAGGCCGGTGTGCCAACCATTTCAGAATGGAAAATTCTGTGAAAGTCAGAGAAACGGGCTTCCCCTCAACAAGGACTTCATGGCGGCCGGGATGGATTTCCAGTTCGTGCACCTTCAAAAGGGATCCTTTTTCCTCCGGGGTCTGTTCCAGTTTTCTGCGCAAAACCGTCTTTACCCTGGCTACCAGCACGCGGGGGCTGAAAGGCTTGGTCACATAGTCATCGGCACCGAGTTCGAGGCCGGTGACAACATCGACCTCTTCACCCTTGGCAGTGAGCATGATAATGGGGATGTCCTCTGTGGAGGGGTCTTTCTTGAGTCTCCTGGCGACCTCCAGGCCATCCATTCCAGGAAGCATCAGGTCCAGGATAATCAGGTGAGGGATCTGCCTTTTCACCGAGTCAAGCGCCTCTTCCCCGGAAGAGGCACACCGGACAACATAGCCTTCTCTGGTGAAATTGAATGTTACCAGCTCCAGGATGTCTTCTTCGTCGTCCACTACCAGGATCTCTTTCTTCACCATTTTTGCCTCTTCTCCTTTGCTTCTTTCCAGCAAAAAACCTGTTTTCGCATTTCTTCGGCACCCGTCAGGAAGGATGGCCACACTTCCCTTTCGAAATACAGGCCTAATATCTATAGTGCACTGCTCAATGTTTGTCTTTCGTGAGATTCTTGTGAGTATCCTGTTAGCAAATAAATGGCTCAGAAAAAAACCAAACAAGAACATCGCGCGCATAAATCCAGGCTAAAGCAGGTGGACCGAGCGGTCAAGAAAATTGAGTCCCGATGCACAACACATGGGGATCAATTTTTGATTGACAAGTCAATCAAAAATTGATCTATTCTGCAGTATGGCGAACCACCGCGATACCGCAAGAAAAACCAAAGGAGAGGTCATTTTTACGGCCGCCCTGAAGGTGATCAAACAAAAGGGTTTTCACAAAGCGCGCATGTCCGATATTGCAAAAGAAGCGGACATATCCTACGGGCTGGTCTATCACTACTTCAAGAGCAAGGAAGACCTCTTTGACGCCATTAACAACCACTGGTGGGAAGGCCTGTTCGGCCTCATGTCCCGTACCCGGAAAAGCCTCGATCCGGTCAGAAAAAAGCTTGAGCAGATCATTTTGTATTTTCTCGACACCTACCAGAGGGAACCCGAACTCGTCAATATCTTCATTACCGAAATCTCCCGCTCAACCAGCAACCTGACCCCGGACCGTCTGGACCATTTCAAATCTTTCATGTCGCTCACCGAGGAGATTATCGAGGAGGGTCAGAATAAAGGCATACTCAGGGATGATTTCAAGGCAAGATACCTTACCTATATTTTCCTGGGGTCCCTTGAGACGTTTGTATCGACCATGGTACTGGCCAACCAGAAAATCAAGGGAAACGCCCAGAAGGACCGTATTGCAGAAAGCATCTTGGAGGTCTTTCTGAATGGGGCCAAACAAAGCGTGCTGTGAAAACAGAGGGCACTATGGATTTTTCCTTCACATCTGAACAACTGATGTTTAAAGAGCAATTAATCCGCTTCGCCAAAAAAGAGATCGTGCCAAAGGTTTCAGAAAACGATCTTCAAAGCAAATTTGATTTTGATTCCTTCCGAAAGCTGGGCGAATTCGGGATCTTAGGTCTCCACTTTCCTGAAGAGCTGGGGGGAAGCGGTGCTGATGTGGTCACAACGGTACTGGCCGGAGAGGCGCTTGGCGAAGCCGGTGTCGATGGGGGCCTGACGCTCGCCTACGGCGCGCACACCTTTCTCTGTGCCGATACCATTTTCCGCCACGGAACCGATATCCAACGCGAAAAATACATTCCCAGACTGGCTACCGGCGAATGGATCGGGTGCATGGGACTGACGGAGCCGGGGGCTGGATCCGACGTGGCCTCTCTCAGCACCCGTGCCCGGAAAAAAGGGGACCGTTACATCCTTAACGGAAATAAGATGTTCATTACCAACGGACCTGTGGCCGACGTGGCCGTCGTCTACGCCAAGACGGACAAGGACCTGAAGCATACCGGTATTTCCGCATTTATCGTGGAAAAGGGAACCCCCGGATTTTCAGCGGGCAAAAACCTGATCAAGATGGGGGTCAGGACTTCACACACATCTGAACTGATTTTCGAAGACTGCGAGATCCCGGAAGAAAACCTGATCGGACAGAAAGGGGCCGGATTTCTGATGGCCATGCAGACCGTTGAATGGGACCGAAGCGCCCTCCTGGCCCCCTTTATCGGCGGCATGACCTACGTGCTCAATAAGTGCGTCCGTTACGCAAAAGAAAGGCATCAGTTCGGCCGCCCCATTGCCGCTTTTCAGGCAACAAAGCACAAACTCGCGGACATCAAGATTTTCATAGAGGCGGCACGCCCCCTGTGCTACCGGATTGCCTGGTGCAAGGATCAGGGAAGGCCCCTGAATCACCTGGAGGCTGCAGTGGCGAAGCTCTTCACGGGAGATTGGAGCCTGAAGCCGGCGAACGATGCCATGCTGCTGCACGGGGGTTACGGGTACTGCCATGAGTACGAGGTGGAGCGTTATTTCAGGGACAGCCGGTTGGCACCGATCGGCGGAGGCACATCCGACATTCAGAAAAAGATTATCTCCAAACTCATGTGAAAAACGAACGAGGAACCCATGAATTTTGACTTTGGCGAAAGAGAATCGGTCCTTCGCAGCCGATTGCAGGAACTGGTTGATGCTGACGCGGAAACAAAACTCCATGATCTTAGATCCGGTGATCCCCTCGTCTGCCTCAATGTCTTCCGGGACTATCTCTCCCGGCTCTCAACCACAGGTTACCTGGCCCTCGGCCTTCACGACGGGAAGAACTCCACGATCCTGACTTCGGCCCAGGAGACGCTCGCAGCCCTCTCCCCTTCCCTTTTTCTCTCCGTAGAAGCTATTCGTATCTTCGGGAGACTGACCGCCCTCTTCGGGACGCCGGACCAGAAGGCGGAGATACTCGGCCCCCTGGAACAGGGCCGCTACATCGGAAGCATCGCCCTCTCGGAAGGGGGCATGAGCCTGGGGAACGAAGCCCTCGAAACCACCGCAACTCCCCTTGATGGAAAAGTTCAAATCAACGGCTCCAAGGATTTTGTGGTTAATGCACCCCTGGTAGACCGGTTCGCCGTTATCGCACGATCCGAAGGAAGCATCACCGTGGCCATGGTGAAACCCGGAACGCAGGGAGTCACCATAGGAGAACGTCTTTCAACCCTGGGTTACGAGGGAACCCCTATGGCCCCGGTCACCTTTGACGATGTCGTGGTGCCCCGGGAGGAAACGCTCGGTCCTTTCGAGTCCTCCGATCTCCTGGACACGCTCCACCGTTGGGAGGACCAGGCCCTGGCGGCCGCCGGGCTGGGCCTCATGGAACGCTCCTTTCGATCCGCGCTGGCCCATGCAAGAAAGCACAGGGAAGGGGAAAAGCCCCTCATCGCCTACCAGGAAATCGGTTTCAAGCTGGCCGAGATGCTGACGCTCCACCAGACCGCACAGTTGCTCGCCTACCGTTCCGCCTGGATAGATGCGTCAGGGGATAGTGAACGGGATGCCATGGTGCACTGTGCCAAGGTTTTTTGTGCTGAATCGGCGGAACAGGTGGCCAGCCAGGCGCTTCAGATTTTCGGTGGCCGTGGGTTCGTAAAGGGAAACCAGGCCGAGGAAAGTTATCGCCATGCCAAGTACCTCCAGATTGCCGGCACATCATCGGAAATGTCCAGGATGAGAATAGGAGACGGCCTACTCGAAAGGGTCTGATCATGTCAGTCATTGAGTCAAGAATCAATACCGAAAGTGATCAATACCGGGAAAATTACCAACGCATGGAAGGGCTGGTGGCCGTTCTGCGCGAGGAACTGGAAAAGGCCATGACCGAGCGTTCTGAAAAGGCAAAGGCCAGGCTCAAGGAGCAGGGAAAGCTCTCCGTCAGGGAACGCATTGAACGGCTCCTGGACAGGAACACGCCCTTCTTGGAGATTTCCCCACTTGCGGCACGGGGGCTCTATGACAAGAAGGTCCATGGGGCCGGGATCGTCAGCGGCATCGGCCTTGTTGAAGGCCACGAGGTCATTATCCACGCCAATGATTCCATGATCAAGGGTGGGACCATCTACCCCTTGGGTGTCAAGAAGGGCCTCAGGACCCAGACCATAGCCATGGAAAACCGTCTTCCCATCATCTACCTGGTGGATTCCGGTGGGGCCTACCTGCCCCTGCAATCCGAAATCTTCCCTGATCTGGATGACGGGGGACGCATCTTCTATAATCAGGCCGTTATTTCGAAGATGGGCATTCCGCAGATCTGCGGCGTCATGGGGTTGTGTACCGCCGGGGCGGCCTATATTCCTGCCATGAGCGACGAAGTGGTCCACGTGAAAGGCACCGGGGCCATCTTTCTTGGAGGCCCTCCCCTTGTCCGGGCGGCAACAGGTGAAGAGGTCACCGCAGATGAGCTCGGCGGCGCAGATGTGCACTGCAGCCAGTCCGGTGTCTCCGACTACTTTGCGGAGGACGACGTGCACTGTATCGAGATCATCCGCCGGATCGTCGGGAACCTGCCTCCAAACCGGAAGGCGGACATTCCCAGACAGCAGTCCAGGCCACCCCTCTATGACCCGAAGGAGATCTACGGTATCGTACCCGTGCAGCTGAGCACACCCTACGATGTGCGGGAAGTCATCGCCAGGATGGTGGATGGGAGTGAATTCCTGGAGTTCAAGGCCCGGTACGGGCCCACACTCGTCTGCGGATGGGCCTTTGTCCACGGGTATCAGGTGGGCATCCTTGGAAACAACGGGATCCTTTTTTCGGACAGCTCCCTCAAGGCCACCCAGTTTATCCAGCTCTGTGACAAACGGGGAATCCCTCTCATCTTTCTCCAGAACATCAACGGCTACATTATCGGAAAAGAATATGAACGGGGCGGGATTACAAAGGACGGGCACAAAATGGTCAACGCTGTGGCCACAGCCACCGTCCCCAAATTCACGGTGATCATCGGCGCCTCCTTTGGTGCGGGAAACTATGGCATGTGCGGCCGTGGCTATTCCCCCCGCTTCCTGTGGATGTGGCCCAACGCCCAGATCGGTGTCATGGGCGGTGAACAGGCCGCGCAGGTCATGATCACCGTAAAAAATGATCAGTTGGCCAGGGAAGGCAACCCTCCGCTCCCCGATGAACTCGTGGAGCAGATCAAGGCTCCCATCGTGGCGTCAGCCGAAAAGGAAGGAAACGCCTACTATTCAACGGCCCAGATGTGGGACGACGGCATCCTGGATCCGGCCAAGACCCGGGATGTGCTCGGGCTGGCCATCTCGGCCGCCTTGAACGCTCCGCTCAGGGATGATACTTACGGGTATGGCACCTTCAGGATGTAAGCAGGGCTAACGGCTCAAGGCTAAGGGCGCAAGGCTAAAGGAAAAGGGTTTAAGGCTAACAGCTCATCGCTGACGGCGAAAAGCTAAAGGATAAACAGGAACAGCTAATCGCCAACAGCTAAAGGCTATTTCTCGTGTTCAAGAAGATACTGATTGCCAACAGGGGTGAAATCGCAGTGCGCATTATCCGCACCTGCCGGGAAATGTCCATCAAGACCGTGGCGGTCTACTCGGACGCGGACGAAAGCGCTCTCCACGTCCTCATAGCCGATGAAGCGGTCCGACTCGGCCCCCCTGAGCCGTCCTCCAGTTACCTGAACATCGATCTGATCCTTCAGACGGCCGGCGACACCGGGGCCGAAGCCATCCATCCCGGATACGGCTTTCTTGCTGAAAATCCTGACTTTGCCTCCGCAGTGGAAGACTCCGGCCTCGTTTTTATAGGACCCCCATCAAAGGTTATCCGGGACCTGGGGGACAAGACGAAGGCACCTGAGATCATGCGGTCTGCCGGGGTGGACGTGATACCCGGCATGCTTGACGGTACGGAAGAGATTGAAGCCCTTTGTAAAGAGGCCGACACCATGGGGTACCCCGTGCTCCTGAAGGCGGTCGCGGGCGGCGGCGGCAAGGGCATGCGTATCGTTGAAAATCCCCGTGACATGAAAGAAGTGTGTGTGTCGGCCATGAGTGAAGCGGAAAAGGCATTCGGAAACGGCGCCCTTTACCTGGAAAAGTTCCTGAAAAATACCCGTCACATCGAATTCCAGATTCTAGCCGACCAACAGGGCCACGTGGTTCACCTGTTCGAAAGGGAGTGCTCCATCCAGAGACGTCACCAGAAGATTGTCGAAGAAACGCCTTCCCCGGCTTTGAACCCGGAGCTTCGCCGGGCCATGGCAAAGGCGGCCCTTTCAGCGGCCAGGGCCTCCGGATACGTGAATGCTGGCACAGTCGAATTTCTCCTTGAGCCTTCGGGGAAGTTTTATTTTCTGGAGGTCAACACACGGTTGCAGGTGGAACATCCCATTACAGAGATGACCACCGGCCTGGACCTGGTCCGGCACCAGATCGAAATCGCGGCCGGAAATCCCATTCCCTTTGGACAGGCGGATATCACCAGGCGAGGTCATGCCATTGAATGCCGAATCTATGCCGAAGACCCGGCAGATCAATTCTTTCCCTCTCCCGGCCCTGTTCTGCTCTATAGAGAGCCTGAAGGCCCCGGTATCAGGGTGGATGGGGGAATCTATGAAGGGTTTGAGGTCCCTGTGGAATACGACCCGATTCTCGGGAAACTCATTGTCTGGGCGGAAGATCGAAAAACGGCCGTCAGTCGCATGCTGCGAGCCCTGAGAAGCTATGCCATCCTGGGTGTTCAAACCACGATTCCCTTCCTCGTGGACGTGATAGAATCCGGACCATTTGAAGGGGCTGAGACCTACACCCATTTTATCGAGACCCACTTTTCCGACTGGTCCCCCGGCGAGCAGGATTCCACCCTGGCGGGAATCGCCTACATGATCGACGACCTGGCCCGCCCGTTAGGAGCGCCCACGACGGATGAGGCCACAAATCCACCTACTCCCTGGGAGACTCTGGGAGATTGGCGACTGTAACGGAGCAACCATTTGAAATACAACCTCCTTGTTGACGACAAGACGATCCCTCTGGAGATGTCCCCAATGGAAGGCAGGAACGTGGCTGAGGTGCGATCCGGTGAAGCGCTCCACCGGGTTTCTTACAGGGCCGTTTCCAACACACAGCTCCATCTCCTTGTGGACGGCAGGTCTGTTGAGGCCTTTGTGGCGAAGGCGGAAAACGGCAAACACATGTTCATTGAAGGACAAACCTTCCTGGTGCGTGATGCGGATCGAATGCCTTCTTCCGTGAGCCGCTCGGTTGCTGAAGACCTGCCAGGGGATATTGCGCCGCCCATGCCCGCTGTTGTGATGCGGGTGCTTGTGGCAGAAGGAGATCACGTTGAAAGGGGTCAGGGTCTGGTGGTGGTCAGCGCCATGAAGATGGAAACCACCCTGGTCGCCCCATACAAAGGATGGGTACGGAAAATCAATACCCTGACAGATGCGAAGGTAGCACCGGGAGATATCCTGGTGGAAATCGAAAAGGAAGGCTCAACAGATGACTGAAGATCTCCTCTATGAATTGAAGGGTCCTGTGGCTTTTCTGACCATCAACCGGGAATCCCGCCGAAATGCCATCAGCCAGGAAATGATCCTGGGCTTTCTGAAAAATCTTCAGGAGACCGAGGAGAACAGTGACGTCCGGGCCGTCTGCATAAGCGGAACCGGGGACAGGGCGTTCTGCTCCGGGGCCGACCTGGCGGTGACGTTGGCGGGCAAGGGAGGAGACCGTCTGGAGGGGGCAAGGAACTACGCCCGTCTCCTGAAAAGGATGTCCCGTTTCAGCAAGCCCCTCGTAGCCCGGGTAAACGGTCCGTGCCTTGCGGGAGGACTGGGGATCATGCTCTCCTGTGACATTGTAATCGCCAGGAATGATGCCTATTTCCGCACCCCGGAAGTGAATGTGGGCATCTTTCCCATAATGATCGGTGCCCTGCTCTACCGGAATGTGGGAAGAAAAAAGGCCATGGACATGGTCCTCACAGGCAGGAAGGTCCAAGCCATGGAGGCCGAGGCCATGGGACTCATTACGCGGGCGGTGGCCCCTGAAGACCTCGAAAAAGAGGTTAACGGCACACTGGATCTCCTGGCGGGCAAGAGCCCCATCGGCACGCGAATCGGCAAGGAGTCCTTCAGGGCCATGAGCGATATGGCCCTTGACGATGCCATCGACTACCTGTGCGAGGCCCTTGGGAAGGCGATTGTCACCGAGGACGCCATGGAGGGAATGATGGCCTTTATGGAGAAAAGAAAACCGAATTTCAAGGGGAAGTAATAAGAAGTTATTTGGGAGGTTTTTCGTGGAATTTGAGCTGGGAAAAAGCTACGATCAACTGGAGATTGGCGAGGAGGCCGGTTTTTCAAAGACCATTACGGAAACGGATGTCTACCTCTTTGCCGGCATCAGCGGGGATTTCAATCCCATGCACGTGAACGAGGCCTTCGCCAGGTTGACGCCTTTCAAGACGCGCGTTGCCCACGGCGCCTTACCCCAAAGCCTGATCGCCCCGGTCCTGGGCATGAAACTGCCAGGGCTTGGCACCGTTGCGGTGGAAATCTCCTGCCGGTTTAAGGCCCCAACCTTTTTTGGGGACACCATTACGGCTACAGCCAAGGTGGCGGAAAAACTGGAAGAAAAACAATGGGTCCGCATGACGCTCAAATGGACCAACCAGGATATGAAGCTCGTGGCAGAGGGGGAGGCCATTGTGATCCCTCCTCCCTCTGATGTGAAGGATCTGGGTTCAAAGCAAACCAAATCGACTCGCGTCGATAATACAAAGGAGGAGAAAAAAATGGGAATGACAGATGTGAAAGAGGTTTTTGGAAAGATGCCCGAGGTGTTCAATGGCGCGTCAGCCCAGGGATTGGACGCGGTATTTCAGTTCGAGATTTCCGGGGATGGAGGCGGAAACTGGAGCGTTGCCATCAAGGATGGCGCCTGCGTAATCAATGAAGGCGCACACGACGCTCCGACGACAACGCTCACCATGTCGGGAGAGACCTGGTTGGGCATGGTGAACGGAGAACTCAACGGCATGCAGGCCTTCATGAGTGGCCAATTGAAGGTCAGCGGCGATATCATGCTCGCCCAGAGGATACCCGAACTTTTTCCGTTCTGATAACGAAGCACGGTTTTACCAGCTTGAAAATGATAACAGCTATTTTGGCAAGCGGGTTCATGTGACGGGACACTTCGGTTGAGCCCGTGGACCCGTTTGCCGGTTTAGCCGGTAAAAGAAAAAAATATTGGTGAGAGTTCACTTGATTCCTCGCCCACCTGACTAATCGAAGAGATTTGTTATGACCGGATACCAGCAGTATTTCGGCGAAACGCATAACATGGTCCGGGAGACCGTTCGAAAGTTTGTGGCCCGCGAGATCAAGCCGTTCGTGGATGAGTGGGAGGAAAGCGGGGAGTTTCCGAGGGAACTTTATCGGAAAGCCGGCGATGCCGGTATCCTCGGCATCGGCTACCCGGAAGAATACGGGGGATCCGGCGGGGATATCTTCGTCAAGATCGCTTCCTCTGAAGAACTCATGCGATGCGGTTCAGCGGGCGTTGTTGCCGGGCTGGGTTCGCTGGACATCAGTATTCCTCCCATCCTGGCACTGGGAACTGAAGAACAGAAGGCCCGGTTTGTTCCCCCCGTGCTGAAGGGGGAAAAAATCTCGGCACTGGGCATCACCGAACCCGATGCCGGGTCGGATGTGGCCAACATCCGGACAAGGGCGTTGCGCCACGAAGGCTACTACAGGGTGAGCGGGAGCAAGATGTTCATCACCAGTGGGGCCCGCGCCGACCAGCTCACCTGCGCGGTGCGAACAGGCGGTGAGGGTTACCAGGGAATCAGCCTCCTGGTCATACCGTCCGATTCGCCGGGATATGCCGTCTCAAAGAAACTCAGGAAAATGGGATGGTGGGCATCCGACACGGCACAGATATTCCTTGAGGAGTGCCGGGTGCCGGTGGAGAACCTGCTCGGCCGTGAAGGCCAGGGGTTCTACGGCATCATGGAAAACTTCCAGCACGAGCGGTTGCAGCTCTCCGTCATGGCCAACATGACCTCCCAGATGGCCCTGGAGGAATCCCTCAGGTATGCAAAGGAAAGGGAGGCCTTCGGACGTGCCCTGACCGGTTTCCAGGTCACCCGGCACAAGCTGGCGGACATGGCGACCCTGGTGGAGGCCGGCCGGGAATTCGTCTACCGGGTTGCGGCCAGAATCGGAGCCGGAGAAAACCAGGTCAAGGAGATCTCCATGGCCAAGAACTTTGCCTGCACGGTCAGCGATCGTGTAACCTTTGATGCCGTCCAGATCCACGGCGGCGCCGGCTACATGCGGGAATACCTGGTTGAAAGGCTTTACCGGGACAACCGGATCCTTTCCATTGGAGGGGGCACACAGGAGATCATGAAGGAGATCATTGCGAAAATGATGCTGGGGTGAATCGGTTGGTCCCGCCGACGGCGGGATTGGGCCCGTTGAGGAGAATCAAAATGTTCAAAACAAAGATAACGGAACTCCTTGGGATTGAATATCCCATTGTTGTGGGCACCATGATGCATCTCAGTCAGGCCCCATTTGTGGCCGCCATCTCAGATGCAGGAGCCCTGGGAATCCTGGCATCCGCCAACTACCAAGACCGCGAATCTTTCAGGCAGGCCATCAGGGATATCCGGAAGCGGACCGCCAAACCCTTTGGGGTCAATCTCAACATGTTTCCTGCAAGAAAGCGGCTTGACAACCAGGTGTACATTGACGTCATCCTGGAGGAGGGTGTGAAGATTGTGGAGACTTCCGGCCACAAGGCGCCGGAAGATTACGTAAATCACCTTAAAAAAGGCGGCGTCACGCTGATCCACAAGTGTGTGGGTGTCCGTTACGCAAAAAAGGCGGAAAGCCTGGGTGTGGATGCCGTTACGGTCGTGGGGTACGAGAACGGCGGGGCCACGGGCAGGCTGGATATCACGACCCTGTGCCTGGTCCCGAGGGTCGTCGACAATGTGAACATTCCCGTGATCGCAGGAGGGGGCGTTGGAGATGGGAGAGGCATGGCTGCCCTCCTTGCCCTCGGCGCCGAAGGCGTCATCATGGGTACACGCTTTCTCGTGGCCGATGAATGCCCCCTGCACCCGAACATCAAGGAAATGCTCCTTTCAGCAACGGAACTGGACACCATGCTGGTCCTCCGGAGTGTGGGCAACACCCACCGTGTCTGGAAAAACAAGGCATCGGAAACAACTGCGGAGATGGAGGAACGGGGTGCGGGTCTCGAGGAACTTTTCAACATCATTTCCGGTGACCAGACCAAGAGGATGTATTTCGATGGAGAGACCGATTCCGGACTCCTCGCCTGCGGCCAGGGGATTGGTCTCGTAAGAGACCTGAGGCCGGTCCGCACGATCGTTGCGGAAATCATGGACGAGGCGGAAGCCGCCAGGGAAAGGTTAAACGAGCTCTGATATCCAGGCATTGAAATGGCGTGCGGCCGCACAATTCCATTGACCTTCGGGGCGACTGTGCATATACTTCATCTTCAATCCTTCTGAAACGATCAGCTTTTTCGGAATGCATTGTCTGTCTCATGGAGTAAACCAGGGGCATCTGACCCCTTTCGCCTATCTCAACCTTTAGCCAAAAGGAGGTAGCCATGAGGAAATCCACATTTTCACTATTCGTTCTGCTAACCCTGTTTTTCGTTCTCCCCGCTCTGGCAGGGGCCGGACAGGTTTCAGGAGTCTCCGACACGGAAGTTGTCGTCGGCTGGACCACCCCCCTTTCCGGGCCGGCGGCTCTCTGGGGTGTAACCGCCCTTGGAGCCAAGGCATGGGCCGATTACATCAATGACCACGGCGGCGTCAACGGACGCAAGATCAAGGTCATATTGAAGGACGACGGATACAATCCCACCCGGGCACTGATGAATCTCCAGGAGATGAAAGGGAATGTCTTCGCGGTCTGCGGACTCCTGGGCACGGCCATCTGCAACGCGGCCAAGGACTTTTTCGCCGATAACAAGATCCCGCTCATCACCGCCTACGGGAATATCCGCATATGGGAAGATCTCCCAAAAGACAAACTCCACTACGTCTTTATCGCCTATCCTGACTATGAAGACGAAGCGGATTATATGACAAAGTACGCCGTGACAAAACTCGGATCCAAGAAAATCGCAGTGTTTTACCAGAATGACGACTACGGCAAGATGGCCCTGGCAGGGGTGAAAACGGGTCTGGCGAGCGCCGGCGGGGCAAAACTGGTCGGAGCGGTTCCCTACGAGGTAACCGAAAGGTCGCTCGCTACCCATGCCCTCAACCTCAAAAAGAGCGGCGCTGATACCGTCATCATCTATCCCACACCTGCCCACGGGGCACTGATCCTCAAGGAAATGGCCAAGATCGGCTACCGTCCCAAGGTCCTTGCCACCTTCACCCTGGGCGACCCCATCATGTACCGGGTGGCGGGGGAAGTCTGGGAAGGGACCTACTTCGCCTTTCCGGGGAATTCCGGGGTACCCGGCGCCGAACCTGAAGCCAATCGTGTCGTTGACATCCTCAAGAAATACAATCCGAAAATCAAGGGCAAGGAATACCTGGCCCTCTTCGGGGCCGCTTCCATGATGCACTTCGTGGAAGGGCTCAGGAACGCCGGCAGGGACCTCACGCCCGAATCCCTGATCAAGGGTATGGAAAAGATCAAGAACTGGAAACCCGAAGGTATCGGCGCGCCGGTGACCTACGGACCTGATCGCCATCAAGGGGTCAACGCATCGAGAATGGGACGGGCCGTGAACGGCAAACACGTCCCTCTCGAACCTTTTACCATCTTCAAGGCACATTTCTAAAGGCATGGCTCTATTAGATATTCGTGCCCTGTCCATCCGTTTCGGTGGTATCCAGGCCCTTGCGGACATCGATCTTCAGGTGGAACCGGAAGAGATCCTGACCGTGATCGGTCCCAACGGGTCTGGAAAGACCACCCTTTTCAACTGCATATCAGGAGTCTACCATCCCGACGACGGGGATATCCACTTCGAGGGGAAGGACCTCCTGGGCCTTTCCCCCGATGGTGTGGCCCGGCGTGGGGTAGCCCGAACATTCCAGAATCTCCGCCTTTTCCTGCATATGACCGTCCTTGACAATCTCCTCCTGGGTAGACACATCAAGTTTCGAAAAAATCCCGTTTCCGTCTACCTCAGGCTGCGCAACGAAGAATTGAAGCAAAGGAAGGCAGTGGAAGAAATCATCGAATTCCTAGATCTCCAGGCCTACAGGCAGGCGCGTATATCCGATTGTCCCTATGGTGTTCAGAAACGGGCCGAAGTGGGGCGGGCTCTTGCCATGGAACCCAGGCTGCTGCTATTGGATGAGCCCATCGCCGGTCTCACATCTGAAGAAAAGGAAGAGACGGCCTACCGTATCAACGAAATCCGCGGGCGCTACAAGACCGCCATACTCCTGGTGGAGCACGATCTCAGGATCGCGTCAAAACTCGCGGACCGCATGATCGCCATGGATTACGGCCAGAAGATCGCCCAGGGTACCCCCGAGGAAGTGCAGCGGACGCCGGCCGTCATCAAGTCGTATCTGGGAGATGAATGAAGGCGGAAGGGGAAAATAGGAAGGTTTACCCGCCGGTATTTTCACCCGCAGGTGTTGTGGCGGGGTGGCGGGCGGAAGGCGGTTTGAAATTCCGGTTCGAGAAGATTTATGACACCATTGCTTAAAATCGAGAGTATCGAGACCCTCTACTATGACCGCATCTACGCGCTTCACGGTCTTTCTCTCCAGGTGAAGGAAAAGGAGATCTTCGCGGTACTCGGCCCCAACGGCGCGGGCAAGACCACCCTGCTCAAGACCATCGCCGGACTCCTGAAGGACCAACCCAAGAAGGGCGTCATAGAATTCGGAGACAAACGGATTCAACGGATCGCGCCTGAAAAAATTTCCCGTCTGGGCATCGTCTACGTACCTGAAGATCGTGGCCTCTTCAGGGAGCTCTCCGTTAAGGAAAACCTGGAACTGGGCTGCTGGGGGAGAAAGGGCAAGGAAGTCAAAGAAGACCTTGAAAATGTGCTGGAACTGTTCCCCATACTGAGGGCGCGGGCCGACCAGCAATCGGAAACCCTTTCAGGCGGGGAGCAGCAGATGCTGGCCATGGGAAGGGCCATGCTGCGGCGGCCCAGGCTCCTCATGCTGGATGAGCCGTCACTGGGGCTCGCCCCGTTGGTGGCACGCCAGGTGTACGACGCCCTGGCCCGGATCAGTCAGGCAGGGACCACCATTCTACTGGTGGAGCAGAATGCGAAACTGGCCCTCAGTATCGCCGATTACGGCTACATCATGGAATCGGGCAGGATCGTTCTCGAGGGGAGCGCCGAAGAGCTCCAGGAAAATGAAGATGTGCAGGAACTTTACCTCGGACTTGGGGGACAGGAGGTCTCACCCAAGGGGTGGCGACTCTACAAGAAAAGGAGGACATGGTGATGGGAGCGGCCGCAGCAAACTTCCCAGCCCTGTTTTTCCAGCAGGTGGCGTCCCAGGGAGATCGGGTGGCCCTCCGGAAAAAGGAATACGGGATCTGGAACCGGATCTCCTGGAACGTCTATGGAGAACAGGTCCGAACGGTTGCGGCAGGGTTGATTGCCCTCGGTCTTCAGCGTGGTGACCGGGTCGCCATCCTGGGAGACAATCGCCCCGAGTGGCTCATCTGCCACCTGGCCACCATGTCGGCAGGCTTCGTGACCTGCGGCATTTATTCAACATCCGCGCCCGAGGAGATAGCCTACGTGGTCGGGCACTCCGAATCAAAGATCCTGTTCGTTGAAAACGAAGAACAGGTGGACAAGGCTCTCCAGATTCTTCCTGACCTCGATCTGAAAAAAATAGTGGTCTGGGACCCCAAAGGGTTGTGGGGGTTCTCGCACGACGCCATGATGTTCTTTGATGAATTTTGCGACAAGGGGAAGGCTTACCTCAAGGAAAATCCGGGATGTGTTTCCGAACCGACAGCGGCCATCGATCCGGAAGAAACGGCCATGATGATCTACACATCCGGCACCACGGGCAGACCCAAAGGCGCCATGTTGAGCCACCGCAACATCCTCAGCATCACCGAGTCCTTCATGGAAGCCTCCCCAATGTACGAAAATGATGAGATGCTCTCCTATCTCCCCCTGGCCCATATCTACGAAAATCTCATCTCCCTTTTCCTGGCGGTGAGGGGCGGCGGCACGGTCAATTTTGTTGAAAGCCTCGACACACTCCCCATGAATCTGAGAGAGGTCTCTCCCACGGTCTTCTGCAGTGTCCCCAGGATATGGGAAAAATTCGCTTCCATGATCGAGATCAAGATGTCCGATTCAACCCTTGTCAAGCGTGCCTTTTACCGGGCGGCGATCGGGGTCGGTCTCAGGCACGTCCGGACCGAGAAAAAGACCGGGAAGCGTTTTCTCTGGGGCCTGATCTACTGGCCCCTTTACGGATTGGTGCTCTACCACCTGAAACGACAGGTGGGGCTGGAACGCGTGCGATGGGCCGTGTGCGCAGCGGCCCCCGCCTCCCCTGAACTCTTCCAGTACTTCAACGCCCTGGGCGTTCCCCTGAGAGAAGGCTACGGCCAGACCGAATCCACCGGGGTCATCGCCATTCAGCGGATCGATCGTCCCCGGTGGGGCTATGTGGGAGAAGCCCTTCCCGGGGTAGAAGTCCGCATCGCAGAAGACGGGGAAATTCTGGCGAGGGGGCCCGGCGTCTTCAAAGGATATTTCAAGGCCCCGGAATTGTCGGCCGAGACCCTGAAAGATGGTTGGCTGCACACGGGAGACGTGGGGGCGATCGATGACGGGTTCATAAAAATCCTGGACCGCAAAAAAGACATCATCATCACTGCCGGGGGCAAGAACATCACGCCGGCCTTTATTGAGAACAAGCTGAAATTCAGTTCGTATATCCAGGATGCCGTCGTCATTGGTGACGATCGCAAGTATCTGATCTCACTCATCCTCATCGATGA
>CAYOIU010000057.1:0-16147 GCA_964404085.1 uncultured Desulfobacteraceae bacterium
CCGAATACGGCAGCTTCTGCTATGGCCTCGTGTTGATAAAGGATCTCTTCAACCTCTTTGGGATAGACGTTTTCACCGCCGGTGACGATCATGTCGTTTTTTCTGTCCGCGATATAGATAAACCCTCGCTCGTCGTAATATCCCAGATCTCCGGTTCGAAGCCATCCATCCTTCATCGCCTCGTTCGTATCTTCGGGCCTGTGCCAGTACGACGACATGATTCGCTCGCTCTGGATAATAATTTCGCCAATCTCTCCGGGCAGCAGGTCATTGTCGTTGTCATTGACGACCCGCATATGGACCCCGATACAGGGCTGACCGCAAGATCCAAGCACCTCCATCATACCTCCTTCCGATGTCATAGCGGCACGGTGGGCCGCCTTACTGAGGACGGTGGTGTGGGGTCCGGACTCCGTTTGACCGTACCCCTGCAAAAAGAGAGGCCCGAACACCGAAAGGCCTTTTTTCAACACCTCCACGGGCATAGGAGATGCGGCGTACCAGATTCGCTTCAGGCTGCGCAGTTTGAATGAACGGATATCAGGCACATTCAGGAGGGATATCAGCTGGGTTGGGACAATGTGAACATCGGTGATCCGCTCTTCGGCGATGATCTTTAACGCTTCTACAGGATCGAAGGAAACCCGGGGCATGATGACATTGCATCCTCCCATGAGGAAAAAGGGCCATATATGACTGTCACCGCCAATATGGAACAAGGGTAGAACCACCAAATGCCGGTCGCCGAATTCCAGCCCGAGATCCAGTGCTTTGATCTGGGTATTCTGCATCTTCTGTTGCTGGGTATAGACGGCGCCCCGCGGGGTTCCGGTCGTGCCGCTGGTATAGAAAATAACCAGGGGATCCTCCTTCCCCACCTCAACATCGGGTTCCTTTGCGGGATTTTGCTTCACGAGGTCCCCGTATCCGCTTGCGCTCCCTTTCGGCCGTCCAAAACACACGAACCCGTGCGTCCTTGAAAGCCTTCCCTGAATCTTCTCTATTGTTTGCTCGAACTCCGGGGCGAAAAAGAGGGCCCCGGCCCGGGAATCATCGACAAGATACCGCAGCTCTTCCGCCTTCAGGCGGGGGCTGAAATGCGCAAGCACAAATCCTCCCTTCATGGCCGCCCCGAAGACCTCCGGATATTCGAGTCGGTTCCACGAAAGGATTCCAATGACCTCCCCCTTCTGAATACCAAGGGACTGAAGCCCATGGACAAGCGCATTCACCCTCTCGTTGAAATGCCGGAACCCCATCCTCTCGGAACCCCACACAAAGGCCTCACTGCCGGGGTACAGGATGGCGTTTCTGTAAATAAGATCTGCAAATGTCCCCAGTGGATAGCGGCTCAGTTCCTTGAGTATCAGTCTCTTGTTCACGGTCCTTCCCTTCAGAGGAGCACCCGGACGCTCGTCCGGGTTTCAGAATTAGGGTTCTTGGGAGCGATTGCCCTTACGCGGTTTTTCCACATGACATCCTTCTTTCCCAAGGTTTGATGATGGCCATTATTGAAAGGGAGCAGGCCATGCCAATGAAACAAACACCTTTTTTATAATGTTATTAAACAATTAGGCTTTTTTTGCATGCTGTCTTAAGAATGATATTGACTGGAAGACACAGAATGGTCTAATATTTAACAAAAAAAAATATTGTGTCAAGTCATTTTTCTTGAGAACAAATGACTTCTATTTTATGATTTGGCAAATAAATAAAACGGAGAAAAGGATGCTTAATTTTAAGCCAATTAAACAGCCCAGAATTTCGGAAGAGGTTTTTAATCAACTCAAAGAGGCCATTTTATCCAATACCTTCAGGGCGGGAGACAAGTTACCCTCGGAAAGAGACCTGGCGGAACAATTTCAGGTCAGTCGCGTTGCCATAAGGGAGGCGGTCAGGGCGCTTGAAAACAATGGCTTTGTTTCGATTCGCCAGGGTGCCGCCGGAGGCGCATTTGTGACCGATTTGACATTCGAACAATTGGCCAACGCCTGCCTTGACCTATTCCTGGCCAATAAGATTTCAATCCAGGAACTGCAGCGAGTGCGTATTATTATTGAGCCGGAGGTGGCCCGTTTGGCAACCTTGAATGCAACTCCTGAATTTGCCAAACGTCTGCAGGAGGCCTTTGAGGCCGAGCATCCGCCTGGAGCCTCGCTCACTGAAGATATTGCATCCGCCACCAAGATTCATTTCATCCTGGCGGAGATGTGCGGTAATCGCTTTTTGGAGGCCATAGTCAATTCAGTTATTAAACTGAACGCCAAAATCCTGGAGGAGATCAAGCCCAATCCGCCCTATTCCATCCACCCCCCGGGATTGCATCGACCTATTGTTGAGGCCGTGTTGTCTCGTGACCCCGTGGCCGCATACGAGGCCATGAAAAATCACGCCGCCATATTCTATGAGAACCTAATCAACCTGGAAAAGGAATACCGCGAGCGGGCAGGTTTGGGAGTGAACCTAAATATCAAGAATCTCAAGACCTTTTTCAACGGATGAAGGGCTTTTCCGCAGCGGCTGGGGTTTTCCCTTCCTTATTATCTGATTAATGACGGTAGAAATGTGGCAATCCAGGGGCATAGGACCAGTAGAATCGTGACTATAATCAGAGCCGCGAGAAAAGGAAGTATCCCCCTGAAGATGATGTGAAGGGGTATGTCCGGCGCAATGCCCTTAATGACAAACACATTGACACCCACCGGGGGCGTGATGACGCCCATTTCGGCAACGAGAACAATGATGACCCCGAACCAGATGGGGTCGAACCCGAGTTTCATGACGACCGGGAAGAAAATGGGAATGGTGACCACCACCAGCGCCATGGAATCCATGAAAAAACCGCCGATGAAATAGATGAAGATAATGACCGCCATGACGCCTATGGGGGGTATGGGGAGCCTCCCGACGGTTTCGGCCAGCAAGAAGGGTATGGTGGTGATGGCCAGAAAATGGCCGAAGATGACGGCACCGGTGATGATGAAGATGACCATGCAGGCCGTCTGCAACCCCTCTATTCCCGCCTCGATGAATCTCTTCCAGGTGAGCCGTCGCCGGGCCAGACCGATGACCAAAGCGCCGGCGGCGCCGATTGCCCCGGCCTGGGTGGGACTGAACCAGCCCAGGAAAAGGCCGCCGATCGTCAGGAGAAAAAGGATCACGGCCTCGATGATGCCGGTGGTTGCCAGGAACCTATGTCTCCAGTCCACTGTTGCTCCGGGAGGGCCCATGGCCGGGTTGCGCAGGCAGAGCAGGACGACTGTCGCCACAAAAGCGAGGCTGAGGAGGATGCCGGGCAATACCCCTGCAACAAACAGTTTTCCGATGGACTCCTCGGTCATGATACCATAGACAATGAGGATCGTGCTCGGCGGGATGAGGATACCGAGCGTGCCTGCCGCGGCAACGGTGCCGGTGGCCAGCCTGTCGTCGTACCCGTATTTTTTCATCTCGGGAAGCGAGATCTTTCCCATGGTGGCAGCGGTGGCCGCCGTTGAGCCGCATATGGCGGCAAAACCGGCACAGGCGAGCACGGTGGCTATGGTCAGGCCTCCTCGCCGGTGCCCTATCCAGGCGTATGTTGTCTCGTACAGACGCTGACTGATTCCCGAGGCAAAGGCAAAGGTGCCCATAAGGATAAACATGGGGATGACGGAGAGCGGATAGGAGGTGAACTCCCCGAAGATGTCCTGGGCGAGGAGGCTCAGAGCGGGCCCGGGGTCGGCCAGATAGGCGAATCCGGCAACCCCGACGAAGGTCATAGAAAATGCAATGGGCATTCCAAGGAGAAAAAACAACAAAAGGACCGCAATACCTATAATGCCGACAGTTACCGGATTCATCCCTTGATCAGCCTCAATAAGGATTTAAGAAAGCTGCAAAAAATCACCAGACTGACGGGAATGCTCGCAAGGGCGATACCAAACGCGAAAGGGTAAAGGGGTATCCGCGCGGTTGGGCTCACTTCTTCTCCGTTCAGAAGAGAAAGACCGTAGGCACTCAGACGCCAGGCAATGATCACAAAGAGGGTCAGGGAAAGAAAATACATGATGCAATCCACGATATCCCTTGCCCTTTCCGGCAGCAGGGTGACGAAAAATTCAACGTAGACATGCCTGCCGCAGAGAAGCGCGGAGGCGGCAACGAATGAGATGGCCACCAACTGGGACAACATGACGATGTCGATGGAACCGGGTACGGGCCGGAGAAAGAGCTTGGATCCGATGACATCGAGGCAGGTGATTAACATCATGAGAAGAAGCGCGGCAAGCCCTATCCATTCGAACAGGGTGCTGACCAAGCTGTTGAAGCGATCGAATCTGTCCATGGAACCCCTTCCTTATCCTGAAGGCCGCCGATGGAGCCATGAATGAAATCGTTTCTCAGCTGACTTCACCCTGCCGTCTTCTTTTTCACAGGTCGGCTCCGTCTGAGGCCGCAAACGGTCATCAGATAACCCGGAAGGGCTCAGGGTCTCATCTCGGGAGGTCCGGTAGGAGACTTGATAAACAAACTCTCCTGCTTCTTGGTCCAGTAATCGATCCGGTCGTTCAGGTACTTGAGCCAGCCTTTAACTTCAGCCTCGGAATAGCCGCTGGACACCATCTTCTTGACATAATTGTTTATCACGGGTTGAACGGCTTCTTTCCATCTGGTCACTTCTGAAGGCGAAAGATCGATGAATTCCACACCCTTTTTTTCGGCAAAGGTCTTGCCCAGAAAGTCTATGGAATTCCACATCAGGGCCATTCTTTCCTTGAACTCACCGCACAGTTTGTCGAAGATTTCCTTCAGGTCCGGCGGCAGTTTCTTATAGCTGTTCTTGTTCATGGCCACGTAGAAGGTGTAGACATTTCCCACCTGCCAGCTCGAGGTGACATATTTGGCCACTTCGGCAAAACGGAATGTCCTCAATGTCTCGTAAGGGGTATTCACGCCGTCAATCACACCCTTTGCAATCGCGTCATAGGTCTCCATAGCGGGCGTTGGGGCCGGGGTCGCGCCCAACGCTTTCATGGTATTGCCCACACTGCCCGGGGCTCTCAGCGTCAGCCCCTTCATATCTTCCAGCTTTCGGACGGGCTTCTTGGAGATGACCACGTTGGGGTTGCTGCTATGCATCCAGAGTATCTTGACCTTGCTCCATTCTTTCGGCTTGAACCTGTTATAGAAGTCGTTCACGACCTCATTGGCAACCCATCCGCTTGGATAGCCCAGCGGTAGATCACAGACTTCGGTAACCGGCATGCGGCCCGGCGTATACTCAACATGGGCCAGGCCGATATCCGTTATTCCCGTCACCACGCCTTCATACATTCTCTGGGCCTTGAGCAAAGACCCTCCTGCAAAATACTGAATCTTGATCCTGCCGTTGGTGCGCTTTTCCAGTTCCTGGGCGAATTCCTCGCATATCTTGGAATGAGGCGCCGGGGGAGGGAAATAGTTTGCAAACTTCAGTGTGATCACTTTTGCCGACCAGGCCGGTGCGGCAAAGACGACGAGCATGATCATGATGAGAGAAATGACACATAGTTTCTTTTTCATCTTGAGCCCCTCCATATTGAGTGATTTGTGATTATAAAAACCTTGCGGGCATCCAATCCCCGTTATCACCTCCTTTCCTGCTTTTCACGAAGGCCTTGATCCATTTGCATTTTGCATCAAACTTCTGGATTCCAGCACCACCGCCCGTGCAAATTCAGGGTCGTTGATGAACGCATTGACTTCCTTGAGCGGAATTTTTTGATCGAGATGTTCTCTCAGGCTTTCAAGAAGTGCTCCGTCCGCATCCGGATCCCAGAACGGTTTGCCCGGGCTATCCACTGAAGACAGCCCCAAATTAGGCCAAAGTATTACGACCGGACCACGGGCCCGGTTCAGTTTGGTCGCAATGGTCTTCCCCAGGAGCCGATTTTCCGTCTCGTTTGTCCGGAGAATAGTGGCCTGGGGGTTATGAGGATATGCTCTCCTGTTTCTGTATTTCTCAGGCAGGGTATCCGGTCCAAGAAAGTTGATGAAGTCGGCGCTGCCGGGTACGAGCAGGATGGGGATCCCTTTGTGAGCGGCGGATTCAAGACGGTGAGGGCCTGCCGAGGCAAGCCCCTCAAAGAGCTCATTCCCGATTTCATTGACTGCGAGTTCGATGACCCCCACGACATCCTGATCAGCCACATAGGACTCCAAAGCTTCACCGCCTGTCCCGATGCTGTGAAAGACAAGCACTTCATATCCGTCTTTTTCGAGAAGGGATTTCACAGCCAGGCCGCATCCCGTCACGGTTCCGTTCATGCTCAGTACAACGAGAGGTTTGTCTTCAATATCCGGTTCCTCCATCTCAAGCATACCGCAGATGGCACCTGCCGCATTGGTCAATATCCGCGTTGTCAGCCGGTTAATCCCTGCCAGATCTGCTACAGGGGGAACAATGAACACATCTTTGGAACCGATGTAGGGCCTGAGCCCGGCCTGGGTGACTTTCGTTGAAACGAGCAGTTTAGGGAAGCAGAGGGGGAGAGATTTGAGCGTGGACGCCACAATGATGCTTCCCTGCCCGCCCCCTATAGCGAGGAGGCCATTTATTCGATCTTCCGAGAGCAGAGACAGGACGATTTTCCTGAGGCCCTCACCCATAACCCTCTGGGCAAAGGCTTCGTCTCCCTTCTCCTTCAGGTCTCCAATGGAGCCTCCCCCTGCCCTTGCGATTTCCTCACGGCCAAGTTCCGCTTGAAGATAGGGCACGCCCAGAATCCCGGGATCGGCTACAAGGACCTGGTGACCCCTCTCCAGGATCAAGGTCTTCAGGAGATCGATTTCTTCACCTTTGGTGTCCAGGGTCCCGATAAGAACGATCGTCTTGCGCATTTCTTGTCCCCGTCGTGACGCAGTCGAGGGTAGGGCGGAGATCTTGCAGCCTAGGCGTTCTCAAACAAATCTTTCCACTTCTTGAGGACTTTTTCCCTTAATTCGGGGCCCGCCACATTAACTGGAGGAAATTCGCTCTTCCAGTGGTAGGGCCGGCACGCGTTTATGAACACCTTGGAAGTGGTATAGTCCTTTCTTGCCCTTTTCTCAGGGTCCAGCATGGGATCCAGAGGGCTGGTCAGGAATCCGGGGACGATATCGATATAGCTCTCGGGATCACAGCGTGTACACACGGCCCAAAGCACTTCATCAAGGTTAGAGGGATCAATATCCTCGTCAACGGTTATGATGTATCGGCCGGTGCATGCACCACCCTGCAGGAAGGCCCCTGCCAGCGTACCAACCTGCTTGGCATGTCCCAAATACCTCTGCTTGAGGGAGACAACCGCGATAATGCGGTTCCCCGGCCCGTGAACGTACACGCCCTTGATGTCCATCATACCAGCCTTCTCCAGCCGGTTCCACAAAAAACTCGCCGTGTGAAGCGGAATGGGAAACCATGTATTGACGGGGGGCTTCACCGGGGGCTGACCGAAAAGAATGGGGTTGTCACGGTGGTACAGGGTCTTGATATGGACCACCGGTTCATTCCTGGTCCCCGAGGCATAGTAGCCCTGCCACTCTCCAAAAGGGCCTTCAGGGCGGCTGTCTTCCTCAGGGGGAGGCGAAAAACCGCAGGCCACGATTTCGGCGGTGGCGGGTATGGGAAGTCCCGTTTCTTCATCCATCACAACTTCAATGCCCTTTCCTTTGATATGTCCCGCCAGGTCATATTCCGACATGCCCCAGGGAAGACCGATGGTGGAGATGCCGAAGAGCAGCATGTCCTGGCCGAAACACATGGCAACAGGGCAGGGTTTTCCCTTTGCCCAGTACTTCTCTCGCATGATGGTGGCGTGTTTGCCGGGCGAGGCGTAGAAGGCCAGAGTCTTTTTGTCCTGAATCATGACCCGGTATGTCCCGAAATTCACCCAACCCTCGTCAGGATCCCTGGTGATCGTGATAACACCGGTTCCGATATACCGGCCGCCGTCATGGGTGTGCCACTTAGGGGTCGGTATCTTATAAATGTCGATATCCGCACCGGTCAGCACGTTTTCCCTGACGGGTCCATCCTCCACTTCCACCGGAGGAATGGGCTCAAAGTTGTTCCACTTTTCCTTCCAGTCGGCTACGCAATCCAGGTCGGTCATCTCTTCCGGGAAACCAAAGGCCAGTTTCTGTCCCACCCGGTGATGCATGAGGTTTGTGGCCACGCGATACCCTGCAGGATACCCCTCGATATGGTCAAACACCAGCCCGGGGCCCTGCCTTTCGGCCATCAATTCATTGATTGTCCCAATTTCAAGGTCCCAGTCGGCATGGTTGACCGTGCGGAGCTTTCCCTTCTCCTCAAGAGCCCCGAGAAATCCCCTCAAATCACTGATCATAGAGAACCCTCCTCCCGATAATAGTTTCACATCGTGAAATACTGTTTCATAACTTCATTGACATTATTTCAGGCCTTTGTTAATGTCAAGGAAAATCAGGTAATTCACACGCTTTAAATCGGAGAAAACATGATTAGAACAGACAATGCGGACAAGGTTGAGCCTCTCTATCGGGTACAGGCCATTGAACGCGCGCTGGACATCCTTGACTGTTTCACATTTGAAAACAAAGAGTTGGGCTTGTTTGAAATCGTCCGGCAAACAGGACTGAACAAGACAACCGCCAAGAGAATGCTCTCGAATCTGACCAACAGGAAATATCTCCACCAGGACGCGAAAACAAAACGGTACAGATTGGGATTGCGCCTTTTTGAACTGGGAGGAATCGTCTTCTCCTCGTTTTCGCTTCGAAAAACCACCGCCCATTTCATGGACTTCCTGCAAAAGAAGACCCGTGCCACGGTCCTCCTCGGGGTCATGATGGAAGAACAGTTGGTCTACGTTGACAAGCGTGAAGGAAACGGCATGATCCGTATCTCATCGGAGATCGGATGGCGCAGACCCCTCCACTTCGGGATGTTGGGCATGGTCCTGATGGCCCACATGTATCCGCAGGACGTTGATGCGATCCTCAGGAAATACCCACTCCTGAAGCACACCCCTTATTCCATAACGGATTCCGGAAAATTCAAGCTTCGCCTGGAAGACATCCGCAGAAAGGGCTATGTGAAAGAGACCGGCGAAGCTGTCGAAGGGGTTACCGGGATCGCCGCCCCCATCAGGGACTACACACGCGAGGTCATTGCGGCCCTGGGGATTGCCTTGCCTTTCGGTCAGGACGCTTCGGAGAGGGCCGTTGAAAGCCTGGAAAGCCAGGTCAGGGAAATCTGTGAAGAGATTTCTTCCGATCTTGGATACCCGGGAAAGTGAAAGGTTCGGCCCGCGCTGGAAAGAAAAAGACAAGGAATTCTGGGACAAGTTCACCGGATATCATATCTAGCCCGGGTTTCTAATGAAAAAAATTAGAGGACTGCTCATCGATCTTGACGGCGTATTGGTCGAGGGAAGAGAAATGAAACCCCTTCCGGGTGCGGGGGACTTCATCGCTTTCCTCAGAGACAGGGATATGCCTTTCAGGATTGTCACCAACAATTCCACGGGATCCCCTCCCGGCATTGCCCGAAGACTGCGGAAAAAAGGGATCTCGGTCTCTGATGCTGCCGTCATTTCCCCTCTGGGCATCTGTCCGCAGGTATTCAGGGAACACGCCATAGAGAAGGTCTTCGTCATGGGCACTCGGGAACTGAAGGATGCCCTTTCGGCAGAAGGCTTCCGCGTCATGGCGGATCCCGACGTTGACGCCGTGCTGGTCGCACAGGACAGGACCCTGAATTTTAAGGAGACAAAAACGGCCATTACCGCCCTCAGGAAAAACGGGGCAGTGCTTTTTTCGATGAATGACAACAGGGCCATCCTGGACAACGACGGCCTGCTCTTCGCTGGCGCTGGCGCCCTATCCAGGATGCTGATCCATGCGGCCGATTACCGCGGGCGGTTCATCCACTTCGGAAAGATGGGAGAACGCTATAACAGGACCTTGTTCCATCAGCTTTCAATGGAAAAGGAGTCTCTGGCCGTCATCAGTGATGACCTCTACACGGACATCAAGGGCTTTCAGGAAGAGGGCTTGACGGGAATTTTCATGACCACTGGAAAATACCGGGAAACGGATATCACCGATGAAACGAGACCGGATCTTCTTTTTGACCGCCTTTCGGAACTCATGGATTTCATCAGGCGCAGCGGTTTTTGTTCCTAGCCCTAGAACGACCCCCTTCCGTTTCATTTGCGCTTGACAGGAAAAGCCATGTTAGGGTACAGTACCCTACATTTCTTCCAAAGTGAACGTTCACCCCAACCGGGTCGCGCAGCTATGATGGAAATCAGCTTCAGAGGCAGGGGCGGGCAGGGGGTTGTGATGGCCTCCCAGATGCTCGGTCTGGCCTTTTTCAATGGAGGCATGTACCCACAGTGCTATTCCCTTTTTGGTGGAGAGCGGCGTGGAGCGCCTGTGGTCAGTTTTTTGCGGGTCGATGAAAAAAGGATCCTGCTCAAATGCGATATCAAACATCCCCATGAACTTCTCTATTTTGATTCCAGTCTGATCAACCCGGAAGAAATCCATTCCCTGATGGCGCCCGGGGGCAAAGTTCTGATCAATGCGGCGCAACCTGATGACCGGATCCTGAGTTTGACGTCCTATGCCGTAGGGCTCATAAACGCCACGCATATCGCCCAGGAACTGGGACTTGAGCATGTGATCAATACGGCCGTCCTCGGGGCCTACTGTCGGCTGACCGGTACCCCTTCCCTCGAACACCTTGTCCAGGCCGTGGAGGAAATGGTTCCCGCCAAGAAAGAGCTCAACGGGAAGGCCGTGGAGCATGGATACGATAACCTCACCCTCCTTTAACCGTTCTCGTGTTGAAGGCGAGGCGGAAAAGGCGGCAACCTTTTGACTGGAGCATAACGGCATGGGCCTCCCCGAATTTCTCGATCCTGAGAAGATCATCCCCATTTCCCGATCAACGACACGGGTTTTCAAAACGGGTTCGTGGGGAAGCCGTTTGCCGGCCCACGAAGAAAAGGCGTCGCCATGCCGGGCCGCCTGTCCTGCCGGGAACAATATACCCAAAGCGCTTTTCAAGGCCTCCCAAGGGGATATGGACGGTGCCTTGGCCGCTTTTATCGAGGAAAACCCCTTGCCGGGGGTCTGCGGAAGCGTCTGCTATCACCCCTGCGAAGCGCAATGCAACAGGGAACAGTGGGACGGCTCCCTGAACATACGTGCGCTCGAACGGGCATCGTCCGAATACGGGAAGGTGTCCCCGGCGATCCTCACCACGGACGGAATGGCCCATCCCGTGGCCATCATCGGTTCGGGTCCGGCAGGCCTTTCGGCAGCCTACCACCTGGCTCGAATGGGACATCCCGTGACCCTCTTCGAGAGGGACCGTAGCCTGGGGGGGTTGCTGCGGTACGGCATTCCAAACTACCGGTTGCCGGGGCGGGTATTGAAAACCGATCTCGATCGCATCCTGTCGCTGGGCATCGAGGTCCGAACGGGGGTGACGGCGGAGAGGACCTACCTTGAAAGACTGCGTCAACAATACCATGCCGTCTTTCTGGCCCTTGGAGCACATCGGGCCCTTCGGCCGGATGTCTCCGGGATTGGCTGCACGGGCGTCGTGGCGGGTCTCGATTTCCTGAAGGAGATCAGGCGGGACCCTAATCGAAAAATCGAGGGTAAGGTCCTGGTGATCGGGGGCGGAAACGTGGCCATTGACGCGGGCATGACAGCCAAGAAACTGGGTGCGGATGAGGTGGAGCTCGTTTGCCTCGAGAATCGAGAGGAGATGCCGGCAGAGGATCAGGAGTGCCGGGATGCCCTGGAAGAGGGTGTCGTCTTTGAGAACGGATGGGGACTCAAAAGAATCCTGGAAAAAGGGGGCGGAGTTTCAGGGGTAGAATTCCTTCGATGCCTCTCGGTCTTTGATGACCGCGGCTGTTTCCGTCCCCTTCTAGATGAGAATCAATCCATGACCCGTTACTGCTCCCTGGTCATCATCGCCGTCGGTCAGGGCCCGGATCTCGAGCCCTTTCAACTGGAGGGCCTAATAAAACAAGTGGAGCACGCCCCCTCCGCCGGTCTGTCGGGATTAACGAAAACCGTAATCCCCGGTGTTTTCGCCGGCGGTGAGATGGTGCGTTTTCCAGGCTCGGTTGTGGAGGCGGTCGCCGCAGGGAAGCGCGCCGCCCTTTCCATCCACCTCTCTTTCAAAGGAAATGATTTCAGAAGACAGGAGCGGAAGGTCCTGCTCGGCAAGGGACCCTCTTTTTCCATGGAGGCATGGTTCCATCCCCGCGAGGACCGGGATCTCGGCCGTGTGGCCACCTTCGAAGAGATGGACCCGCTTTTCCTGGAACAGCGGCCGCCTGTTTCCCCTCCCCGGCTCGCTCCGGAGAAACGCCGGCAGAATTTCAAAAGGATTGATCGGTCTTTGCCTCGGAGAAAAGCTGTGGCAGAGGCGGGGCGGTGTTTCTTTTGCGGAACCTGTACCGGTTGCGACCGTTGCTACCTCTTTTGCCCGGATATCTGTATTCGTCCCCCGGACGATAGCCAGGCGGGTTATGTATCAGACGCGGACTACTGCAAGGGCTGTGCAATCTGTGCGTCTGTCTGCCCGAGAGGCATCATAACCATGGGGGAGGCAAAATGAAAAAATTTATTACTGGGAATCACGCAGTGGCCGAGGCCGTGCGCCTGTGCCGAACGCAGCTCGTGGCGGCCTACCCCATTACACCCCAGACGCCCATCTATGAAAAACTCTCCGAATGGGAAGCAACTCAACAATTGGGCGGTACCATGATGCGAATGGAATCGGAACATTCGGCCATGGCCGCATGTCTCTCCGCCTCCCTTACGGGCGTGAGGACCTTTACGGCCACATCATCGCAGGGGATTGCGCTCATGCACGAGATGCTCCACTTCACCTCCGGATGCCGTGCGCCCGTCGTGATGGCCTGCGTGAACAGGACCCTGGCCGTTCCATGGGCCTTTTGGAGCGACCAGACGGACTCCCTGGCGCAGCGTGATACGGGATGGATGCAGATCTATTGCGAGGACAACCAGGAGGCCCTCGATTCGGTGATCCAGGCCTTTCGAATCGCCGAGAAGGTTTTGCTGCCCTGCATGGTGGTGCTGGAGGCCCACTTCATTTCCCACTTCATGGAACCGGTCGACGTGCCGGATCAGGGGCTCGTGGATGGATTCCTCCCGCCGGTTCATATCCCCAACCGCTTTGATATAGAAAATCCCGGCTTTGTCGCCCCGGTGGTCACACAAAGCCAATACAGAACTTTCCGCCGGCGAGGTCAGCAGGCCATGGAATACGCCCTGAATGCCATTGAGGACGTGGACGAGGAATTCGGCAAAACCTTTGGAAGGCGTTACGGACTCGTGGAGGCGGAATGCGTTGAAGGGGCCGACCTGGTCCTGGTCACGACGGCTACCATCACCTCTACGGCCAGGGTCGCCCTGGCCCGAATGCGGGAGAAAGGGCTGCGGATCGGTCTAGTGAAGATCCGCGTGTTCCGGCCGTTTCCCACCGTGGCACTTCGCGCGATCCTTGACGGCGCATCCAGGATCGCCGTGATCGAGAGGAACCTCTCCCTGGGGCGGGAGGGTATTTTCTGCTCCGAACTGAAATCGGCCCTGGTCAACGAACCCGGCGAACATCACATCCAGGGATACCTGGCCGGCATCGGAGGCACCGACGTGGATCCCGAACTCATCGAACGTATCGTTCTGGACGCATTGGAGAGAAAAGAGCCCACCGACGGACCCGTTTGGATGATGGAGGAAGCATGATGCCAGCGGAAGAAAGCACGCGCCCAAAAGAAATCCTGCGATCAGGTCACGCGGCCTGTCCGGGATGTGGTGTTGTCCTGGGCATGCGGATGGTGCTCCGGGCCCTCGGAAACCGGGCGGTGGTGGTGGTGGTCCCTTCCTGCGTCTCGGTTATTTCAGGACCCTTTCCCCATGCGGCCGCCGACGTGCCCATGTTTCACTCGGCCTTTGAAGTCGCCGCCCCGACCGCGGCCGGGATCTCCCGTGCACTGGCCCTGCAGGGACAGGAAGATATTCCCGTGCTGGCCTTCGCCGGAGACGGCGGCACCTTCGACATCGGCCTCCAGTCCCTGTCCGGTGCAGCGGACCGCAACGAGGACATCATCTATGTCTGCATGGACAACGAGGGTTACATGAACACGGGCATTCAGGTCTCCTCGGCCACGCCGCGTTTCACCTGGACGGGCACGACCCCCACCGGCAACACCCGGGGCAAGAAACAGATCATGGAGATCATGGCCGCCCACCGCATACCCTATGCGGCTACCGCTTCCATAGCATTTCCGGAAGACCTGACCAGCAAGATCCAAAAGGCCAGGGAAATAAGAGGTACCCGTTTTTTACATATGCTTTCGCCCTGCGTCACCGGATGGCGCATAGGGGAAGACATGGCGGTCAAGGTGACAAAGTTGTCGGTAGAGACGAAGGTGTTTCCCCTTTATGAGATTGAGGATGGTTTGAAATACACCCTAAACCACCAGCCGCGTGACTTGCCGGTGGATCGCTACCTGGAAGTCCAAGGGCGCTATCACCATCTGACCCCGGAGCAGACAGCGGTCATTCAGTCTGAGGTGGACCGCAACTGGCAGGAACTCGTCATACGGGCCGCCCGCAATCGGACGGATTGATCGAGCACCTCTTGGGGTGGCCGCAGTCCTGGTTTTCGTATTGGAAAAGCGAGTCCTGCCAGCGAAAGATGTCATCAATTCGGTCTCCACCTGGCCCAAAATGGGGTTGATCATCGCCGTTCCCGGGCTGGCTTTGTGGTTGCCCGCGACGGTAAGGTAGTTCGCTCATATGAAAAATCTCGTTATCAGACAAGACAAGACCATCCGTCAGAAGGTTTATGAACACCTGCGGGAAGGGATCCTGAACTGTGACCTCAGGCCCGGTGAACGGCTGGTTGAATCGGATCTGGCCGGCCGTATCGGGACCTCTCGAACGCCGGTGCGCGAGGCCCTGCACACCCTGGAAAGGGAAGGCCTCGTGGAGGCGATGCACCGGGTGGGGTATGTGGTGCGCCCCATGAGCAAAAACGAGGTTTCGGAACTGTGCGAAATCCGGCTGGCCCTCGAAGGCATGGCCCTGCGCTGGGCCATGCAAAAAGGCCCCCGGAAACTGGCGAGGCTCCTGAAAGAAAACGTGGTCATTTGCGAGCAAAAGACCGACGCCGGCGACATCAGGGCATTTGTGGAACTGGACGCCCGGTTCCACGACATGATTTCCAGGGTTGCGGGCAGCAACAGGCTCATGGAAATGAACCAGTCCATTCGACGCTACATGTTGCGCTACCGCCTCCAGAGCATATACAGTGAAAACAATGTGCGCCGCGCCATCGCCGGTCACAGAAAAGTTCTCAAGGCCGTGGAAGAGGGGAACACAAAAGCAGCCCAGACCGCGATTCGCGCCCACATCAGACAGTCCAGGAAGGATATCCTCTACTTCGGTTTCAGAGAGCGAAAGCGGAAATCCTGAAAAAAGAGGTTCCGGAGGCCGTGCCTTTCTACCTTTCCGCGGCGATCCTATCCGGGACTTTTCTTGCAGCGTCCCCCCATATGATGCACCGGGTAGGGCAGACGGAAAAACAGGCCGGGGCCTGATTGGCGGCAAGCCTGTCCGTGCAGAGGTCGCACTTGACGGCCGTTTCGGCCTCCGTGTCGAACTGCATGGCACCGAAGGGACAGGCCTCCAGGCATTCCCTGCAGCCGATGCAGGTCTCCCTGTCGATGAGCACGATACCTTTTCCGTTCCGGGTGATGGCCTCCACCGGGCAGGCCTCGATGCAGGGGGCCTTCGTACAGTGGTGGCAGTAGACCGGCACGTAAAACGGCGCCTTTTCCATGACCCGGACGAGCCTTGGCCCCACGCCGAGGCCGTGCTCCTGCTTGCACGCGATCTCACAGGCATGACAACCCATGCAGTCTTTCTTGTAAAAGGACAAAGAAACCTTTTCCATGTTTTCCTCCTCTACTTCGTCAAACCATCCAATATTGACGGCTTCGTAAAAAGCTAACTTATGCCGCAAGCGGCAGCCTATGAGCAACGAAGGGGACCGAACCTGACAATCTTTTTCAGACGCTTTCTAAACACTCCGGTGGAGATGGAC
>CAYOIU010000058.1:0-16122 GCA_964404085.1 uncultured Desulfobacteraceae bacterium
GGGGAAAGGAGCGCATAAAGGAGTTTATCGCGTCTTTCCTTCCCGGGCATTAACCGGTATCTAGAGCCTGCTCACCATCACAGCCTTTTCTGTGGCTCAGTTGAGGGGCTGACCCTGTTCCACATGCAAGGAAAAATCCTCAATCAGGGACAACCACGGATTTGTCAGACATATCAAAGGCTTTGGATGGGGATGATATCCTTCACCTGATGCATGCTATCACAGGTCTTAAAAGTAGCCCTCTCACCGGTTTACAGTTAGCCAATTTTAACATTAAAACTGCCCAATATATTGGCAAGTATATGCCAATGCCCCGTTAAACCATCCCTTAAAATTCAATATCTTGTGGTTTCAGCTTGTCTATGATATTGAAAACTTAAATTCTCAATCTGCATCTGATTTCGACCTCACTTGACCCAGCACTTTGGTGAGCAGTGTTCTACGCACCGGGTGTTTTGCTAAGTTTCACATGGTACTGCGACTTCATCATTACTGAGCATGGCTATGAAAACACGATGTTCAAAGCATTGATTTTTTGAAAACTACCAGACATGTTTCCAAATTATTTCGGGAAGTTGTGCTGTTGCATTTTGGGACAATTGCAAATAGGACCAGCGGTGTCAGTAAAGGACCCTAATGATTCGACTCGAAGACCTTCAAGTTAACGCTGCGGTACGCGGCATTCTTCCGGACCGTCTTGTCACCGTCGTAAGCGTGCAGTGGTATGGCTCCGAGGCCATCGAACTCACTTACAAGACACCCACCGGCAAGGTGGCCAACGAACTTCTTTATCGTCACGACGAAAACCGTATCGAGATTGTTGAGCAAGGTCGGCCCTGGAGTTTCGACGGCGACGGTGCCCTGTTTCGCCTGGTCTCCGAAGCACTTCGTATCCGGCTTGCACACCTATTTGACCCGGTGCTCGCCATCCACACGTCGCTCGTTGACCCATTACCACACCAGATTACGGCTGTTTACGAAGCGATGCTGCCGAGGCAACCATTGCGTTTTCTGCTCGCCGACGACCCCGGCGCTGGCAAAACCATCATGGCGGGCCTGCTCATCAAGGAGCTGATCGCTCGTGGCGATCTTCAGCGCTGTCTCATCGTCTGCCCGGGCAGCCTGGCCGAGCAATGGCAGGACGAGCTCTACCGCCGCTTCCATTTGCCCTTCGAGATCCTTACCAATGATAAACTTGAGGCCGCCCGCACCGGTAACTGGTTCCTTGAGACCAACTTGGTCATCGCCCGCCTCGACAAACTTTCACGCAACGAGGACGTGCAGCAAAAGCTCAAGGCGCCGGATTGTCGCTGGGATTTAGTGGTCTGTGATGAGGCGCACAAGATGTCGGCCACGATCTTCGGCACCGAGACGAAGTTCACCAAGCGCTACCGGCTTGGCCAGCTTCTCTCTACTCTCATCCGGCATTTCCTTCTGATGACGGCCACACCGCACAACGGCAAGGAAGAGGACTTCCAGCTCTTCATGGCGCTCCTGGACGGCGACCGTTTCGAGGGTCGGTTCCGTGACGGGGTCCACGTGACAGACGTGTCAGACCTTATGCGTCGGATGGTGAAGGAGAGCTTGCTCAAGTTCGACGGCACCCCGCTGTTCCCTGAGCGCATCTCATACACCGTGCCGTACAGGCTTTCAAAGGCCGAAGCTCAACTTTACAAAGCGGTCACCGAGTATGTGCGCGAGGAGTTCAACCGTGCCGAGGCGCTTGAGAATGAAAAGCGCAAAGGAAACATCGGCTTCGCGCTCACCATCTTGCAGCGGCGGCTGGCCTCTTCTCCAGAGGCGATATATCAGTCGTTACGTCGCCGTCGCGAGCGACTGGAAAGCCGTTTGCGTGAATTGGAATTGCCTCAGCGGGGTAGCCAGGCAGCGGCTGATTTTGCGCCCGCTTTTAAGGAGCTGGACGTCGAGGATATCGAGGATCTGGAAGATGCGCCTGACGAAGAGGTGCAAGCCACCGAGGACGAGATCCTCGACCAAGCCACTGCGGCACGTTCCATCGTCGAGTTGAAGGCTGAGATTGAAACCCTTAAAGGGCTGGAATCGCTCGCCCTCGGGGTCCGTCGCAGCGGGGCGGATACTAAATGGCGCGAACTGGCAAGCCTTCTGAATGAGTTCTTCACCTCCGCCGCAATCGCAGGTCGCGTGGGCGAACCGGACGCCCGATACGGCAACCGAAAGATCCCTCGTTCCACACCCCCGACGCATCAAAAGCTCGTTCTGTTTACAGAGCACCGGGATACGCTGAATTACCTTGAGACCCGCATCACTACGCTGCTGGGCCGTAAGGAAGCCGTGGTCACCATCCACGGCGGTAGGGGCCGCGAAGATCGAATGAAGGCGCAGGAGTCGTTCAGACACGACCCCACGGTCCAAATACTGCTAGCTACGGATGCTGCGGGCGAAGGCATCAACCTCCAACGCGCGCACCTGATGGTCAACTATGACCTTCCGTGGAACCCCAACCGAATTGAGCAACGTTTCGGCCGCATCCACCGCATTGGCCAGACCGAAGTGTGCCACCTCTGGAACCTGGTGGCCGAAGAGACCCGTGAAGGGGACGTTTATCGTAGGCTGCTGGAGAAGCTGGAGCAGGCCCGTCAGTCCCTCGGCGGCCAGGTGTTTGATGTACTCGGCAAGCTTCAGTTCGAAGGCAAACCGTTGCGGGACTTGATGATCCAAGCGATCCGTTATGGCGATCAGCCCGAGGTGCAAGCGCGCCTGACGACGGTGTTGGATCACGCACTGGACCGCAGGCAACTTCAAGACCTGCTCGAAGAACATGCCCTTGCACATGACGCCATGGACGCGAGCCTCGTCCACCGTATCCGCGAAGATATGGAACGTGCCGAAGCCCGTCGTCTTCAACCACACTATATTGAGTCATTTTTCCTCGAAGCGTTCCGCTATCTGGGGGGATCAGCCAGGCAGCGCGAGTCACGCCGGTATGTGATCACCCATGTTCCGGCTCTGGTGCGCAAGCGAGATCGGCTGATCGGCATCGGAGAACCGGTGCTGCCGCGTTACGAGCGCATCGCCTTCGAGAAATCACTCGTAGCGCAGCCCGGTCAGCCGCTGGCTGCATTTATTTGCCCGGGGCATCCACTGCTCGACTCGGTCATCGACATCACCCTTGAACGCAACCGCGATCTTTTGAAACGAGGCGCTGTGCTGGTGGACGAATGCGATACTGGCACCCGGCCGCATGTAATGTTCTACCTCGAACATGTGGTTCAGGATGCGGGTTTAATGCGATCCGGAGATCGCCGCATCATCTCCAAACGGATGCTTTACCTGAGTATTGACGCGGATGGTGCCACCCACCATGTGCATTACGCACCCTATCTCGACTATAGACCGCTGACCGCAAACGAACCGGATCTGGAGGCGATTCTTGATCGGCCCGAGTGTGCGTGGATTACACGTGAGCTGGAAGAAAAGGCGCAAGGCCACGCCGTGGCTCATATTGTGCCTGAGCACCTGGTTGAGGTTCGTGACGGAAGGCTCGTACTTATCGCCAAGACCGAAGCGGCGGTGAAGGACCGGCTTACCAAAGAAATAACTTACTGGGATCACCGTGCGGAACAACTCAAGCTCCAGGAACAGGCTGGGAAGTCCAACGCACGGCTTAATTCGGGTGAGGCCCGCAAACGCGCTGACATTCTGCAGGGACGGCTGCAAAAGCGGCTGGAAGAGCTTAAACTCGAAGCCCAGATTTCGCCCCTCCCGCCGGTGGTTCTCGGTGGTTTTCTGGTAGTACCAATGGGCCTGCTCACAGCTATGACGGAGGGAACGACGGCGGCCACGACAACACCCATCGACACTCAAATCAGCGCAGCGAAAGCCCGTGCGATCATTATGGAAGTCGAGCGCAACCTCGGCTTCGAGCCGACCGATCGTGAGTTCGAGAAACTCGGTTACGATATCGAAAGCCGCATCCCGGGCACAGGAAAGCTGCGTTTCATCGAGGTCAAAGGCCGGATCACAGGCGCCGCCACCATCACGGTGACCAAGAATGAAATTCTTTACTCCTTGAACAAACCCGACGATTTCATCCTTGCCATTGTCGAATTTGAAAGCGATACTCACCATGTCCACTATGTCCGCCGGCCGTTCCTGCGCGAACCGGATTTCGGGGCGGCCAGCGTGAACTACACCTTCAGTGAGTTACTTGGAAAGGCCGATCCGCCGTCATGATCTATCGACTTCCAAATATTCGCAGCAATAGCGGTGGTTTTGGTGCACTCGCGACCCTGGCTGAAAAAACTAATCATATCGAATATGACTCCCTAGAACTGAATTTCGCCGGTATTTCATGGTTCGATGCGAATATGGTTGCCCCGTTGGGTGCTGTCCTGGCTGGAGTACGGGACCGGTATAATACGGTCTCCATTGTGGATATTGCATGGGGGCAGCTCTCCATCCTCCAGCGAAATGGTTTCCTGGAAGGGTTCGGTTACCCCGCACCTGCAATTTGGGGAGGTACAGTACTCCCCTATGTGCGCTTCAAACTCACAGACGCCAACCGGTTTTACGATTATCTCGACGAACACCTGCCGGGAAAGGGGATGCCGGAAATGACAAGCGATTTCTCCCTCCGATTTCAGCAAAGCCTGGGGGAGATTTTCATCAATTCGCAATCACACTCCGGTTCGAAGCTGGGTGTGTTCGTCTGTGGGCAGTTCTATCCCACAAAGCAACGGCTCGACATCTCAATGGCCGACGCAGGGATCACCATCCCGGGCGAAATCAACCGTCGCTTCGGCGTCAACGCACATCCTGTCAAGGCCTTGCGCTGGGCTTTGGTCGAGGGCCACACCACCAAACAGGACAGCCCGGGTGGGGTGGGACTGAAGCTGCTCCGCGAATTCATTAAACTGAACGGTGGGTGTTTCCAGATTGCCAGCGGAAAGGCCTTCTGGCAGTTTCATCGTGGTGAGGAAACATTTCTGGAGCTTGAGCACGAGTTCCCCGGCACGGTTGTAAATCTTGAGGTATACACTGCTGACACAAAATCTTATGGGGCCAAAGAACCCCGAGTGGAGACAAGAATATGAGCGAACCAATCATCATAAGGGTCGCCGACCTTGTCGGCGGCCCCCGCGCCGTGGATGCGGCGGACGGGGAGAAAGTTTTTGAGAAAATCCTGCCCGTGATTCAAGGAGGGCGAAAGGTTCAACTTTCCTTTGACGGTATCAGTATGGTCATCACCGCATTTCTCAATACGGCCATTGGCAAACTTTACGGTGTCTTGCCAGAGGAGCAGGTTGATGAAATGATCGAGGTCCGGAATCTCCTCCCGGCATTTCAGCCATCCCTGGAAAAGTCCATCGAATGGTCCAAGGCCTTCTACCGGGAGCCCGAACGAATGGACAGAGTTAACAGGGAGGAATTGGGCGATGAGGAATAGAGCCTTTGATGCTGGCAGCCACTCGTTTTCGAATACCGATGCCATCCTGGTTGATGCGAATATATGGCTCTATCTCTATGGACCGGTACCCAATCCGGCAAACTGGGCGGTTAGAACTTATTCTAACGTTTTTTCGCGGATCCTTGCCGCCGGGTCCAGGCTGTTCCTGGACGTTCTGGTCCTTTCGGAGTTCATCAACCGGTTTGCACGCATTGAAATGAGACGTCTTCATCCCGCCCAAAAAAACTTCAAGGCATTTCGTAAATCCGCCGACTTTCCTCCGGTGGCCCGCTCAATCGAATCGCAAGTGAGTCAAATACTCATGGTCTGCCAGCCGGTGGATCACCCCTTTGCGGAGTGGAATCACCCGGATCTTCTGAAGGATTTCAGCTCAGGGAACGTGGATTGGAATGACCAACTCATCGCGGAGAATTGCCGTAAGAACGGGCTTGCAGTGCTCACGAATGACAGTGATTTCACGGATGGCGGCATCCCGGTCTTTACTGCCAACAACACACTCCTGGCGGCCTGCCCATGAACCAAAAGCATCGTAAAAAACTCATCGAAGTCGCCCTGCCGCTGCCGGAGATCAATGACGCCTCGGCCTATGATAAGATGCCTGGGATCGGGCCCCATCCCAAGGGCATTCACCACTGGTGGGCTCGGTTGCCGCTCCCCACAGCCCGGGCGGTACTCTTCGCCTCGGTGGTGACCGACCCGTCCGATGATCCGGCCTGGAAGGAGAAAACCGAAGCGGAACAGAATCTCGAACGTGAAAGGCTTTTCGGCATTCTACGACGGATGATGCAAAAGAAACTGCATGAGCACCCGGAAGTGTATGCCGAAGCCCGTGCCGAGATGCTTAAGCACTGTGACGGTAAACTCCCCAACCTCTTCGATCCCTTTGCCGGGGGCGGGTCCATTCCTCTGGAGGCCAACCGCCTCGGGTTTGAGGCCCATGCGGGAGATCTTAATCCCGTGGCTGTCCTTCTCAATAAATGCAACCTGGAGATCGCTCCGCGATGGGCCGGTCATGCGCCGGTCAATCCCGAAGCACGGAAAAAGATCGGTGGCAACGAGGGTTGGAGCGGCACGCGCGGACTGGCCGAGGATGTGCGGTACTACGGGCGTCTTATCCGGAAACGGGCCATGGATAAGATTGGCCACCTGTATCCGAAGGTAGCCCTGCCCAGAGAGTATGGAGGCGGCGAGGCCAACGTGATCGCCTGGATCTGGGCGCGGACCGTGGCCAGCGACAACGCAGCTGCCCGCGGCAAGCATGTACCTCTGATTTCTACGTACTGGCTCTCCAACAAGAAAGGCAAGCTTGCTTGGCTGGAACCGGTAGTCGATAAGATAGCGGGGACCTATCGCTTTGAGGTGAAGACCGGTACGCCAAGGGATCGTAAGGCGATTTCGGCGGGGACAAAGCTGGGAAGGGGTGCGAAATTCAAATGCATTCTGACTGGGGAGCCAATTTCAGATGCGCATGTCAAAGCAGAAGGGAAAGCGAAACGTTTGTCCATTGCGCCAATAGCAATAGTGGCCGAAGGAATGCGAGGCCGCATCTATCTGCCAGTGAATAGCCAAAACAGTCCGATAATGCCTGAGGTGGACTGCCTCTGGCATCCTGACGGAGACATCCCTGCGCGTCTCACCGGCGGGACATGCTATGGCTACGGCTTGACAAGCTGGGGAGATATTTTTACTCCCCGCCAACTTACGGCCATGGTGACCTTAAGCGATTTGGTGAAGGAGATTGGCGAGGATGTGCGGCGGGATGCTGCCGCTGCCGGTCTTACTGTCGAGGATGCTAATACCTGCGCCTGTGCCATCACCTCTTTTCTATCGCTGGCTGTGGATCGTTGCGCGGATTTCAACAATTCCTTGTGCCGGTGGAGTAGCAGTAACCAAAAGGTCATGAACCTCTTTGGGCGGCAGGCCATTCCCATGGTATGGGATTTTGCCGAAGCAAATATTCTGGGTGATTCGGTTGGCGCGTGGACTACCTGCTCGTCTTATGTGGCTGCGTGCATTCAAACTATTACAGCAGGATCAGGAACCTTTGGACAGGCTCGACAAATTGATGCCTCTACCGGTGCGAACGGCCTGTGCGATCTCCTTGTCAGCACTGATCCGCCTTACTACGATAACATTGGCTACGCGGCTCTGTCGGATTTCTTCTATGTCTGGCTCCGACGAACCATAAACGGTCTATACCCGGAACTGTTCGCCACCATGCTCGTGCCGAAGGTGCAGGAGCTGACCGCCTCGCCTGAACGGTTCGATGGCGATAAGACCAGGGCCAGGGAGCATTTCGAGTCCGGCTTCCGTAAGGCCTTCACCGCCCTACGCGACAAGATGGACCCGCGATTTCCTCTCACGATCTATTACGCATTTAAGCAGGATGACGAACAGAGCGGGGCTAATGATTCGGAAGGCAATGGAAGCGTAGATCTAACTACCGGCTGGGAGACCCTGCTCGAAGCACTCATCTCCAGCGGGTTCCGGATCACCGCAACGTGGCCGGTGCGCGCCTCCCAGAAGTGGCGGATGGTTTCCATGGGGACAAACGCCTTGGCCTCCTACATCGTGCTGGCCTGCCGCCCGCGTCCATCGGGCGCAAAACAGTGCGGTCGACGCGAATTCCTGAATGAACTCAAGCGCCATCTGCCAACGGCGCTACGACACCTCCAACAGGGCAACGTGGCCCCGGTAGACTTTGCCCAGGCGGCCATAGGCCCGGGCATGGCCATCTACTCGAAATACAGCCGCATCCTCGAGTCGAACGGGCAGGCCATGACTGTGCGCACGGCCCTGGGGTTGATCAATCAGATGCTTACCGAGGTGTTGAGCGAACAGGAGGACGAGTTTGACAACGACACCCGTTGGGCCTTGGCGTGGTTCGAGCAGAGGGGCTTTTCTGAAGGAGAATTCGGCGAGGCGGAATTGTTGAGCAAGGCCAAGGTGACCTCTGTGGCCGGCCTGGTGCAGTCCGGTGTTCTTTCCTCCAAGGGGGGCAAGGTGCGCCTTCTGAGCCCGGCCGAGCTTCCGGGCAACTGGGATCCGGCAAAAGACAACCGTCGCACGGTGTGGGAAATGACCCACCATTTGATCCGGGTTTACCACGTGGAACAAAAGGGCGAGCTAACCACAGCAGAACTTTTGCGTAAACTCGGCTCAGACGGGGAGGTGGCCCGCGACCTCGCTTACCGCCTGTTTAATCTCTGCGAGAAAAAGAAGCTTTCCCAGGAGGCCCAGGGTTATAATGCCTTGGTTCTCGCATGGCCGGAGATCGGCCGCCTCGCCCAGGAAAAAGCAGCAGGACCATCGGAACAAACAAGAATGTTCTAGGCAAGAACGTTTTAGGGAGTTTGACTCATGGCCATCACCAATCATGAACGCGTCGGCAAAATGCTTGAGCTTCTCTGTTCGGGGTTGCAGCCCTTTGTCGAAAGGGAACTCCAGAACAGCTATAAGGAAGCTTGGTTCGAGGAGGCGCGGCGCTCGATTCGGGACCCGCAACTACAGCTTCCGGGGTCCGCCGAGAAGCCCCAGTGGGATGCCTCAGCGATCCTGGTCATCATGTGGAATCTTTGGAATGACGTATTCCGCCAGGCCCTCGGCCATGCGGAGCGCAGTATGGTGAGCGAGCTGCGCGAAGCGCGCAACCGTTGGGCTCATCAACGGCCCTTTTCCACGGACGATGCCTACCGGGCTCTTGACAGCGCGGGAAGGCTTCTCTCCTCGGTATCTGCCGTTGCACAGGCCGATGCGGTCGAAAAGATGAAGATGGAGCTCCTGCGGGTGCGCTTTGACGAGCAGGTGCGCACGGAGCGGCGTAAGGTCTCTTCCACAGTGGAAAGTGAGGCCGCCGCAGGAAAGGGTCTCAAACCCTGGCGCGAGGTGGTCAGCCCCCACAAGGATGTGGCCAGCGGACGTTATCAGCAGGCGGAGTTTGCCGCCGATCTCTGGCAAGTATATCTCGGCGAGGGTGGCCCGGAATACCGAGATCCTGGCGAGTTTTTCCGTCGCACCTTTCTTACGGACAGCCTCGGACACTTGCTTTCCGGTGCAATCGAACGTCTTTCCGGGGGTGGCGGCGATCCGGTGGTGCAATTGCAGACCAACTTTGGCGGCGGCAAGACCCACTCTATGCTGGCGCTTTATCATCTCTTTTCCGGCACACCGGCTGCCGACCTTGCCGGCGTTGAAGGCGTTTTACGGGGAACCGTCATTGAAACGATTCCTGCTGTGCGGCGTGTCGTGATCGTGGGCAATAAGATCTCCCCCGGCAACCCTGTCACCAAACCGGACGGCACGATGGTGCGCACCCTCTGGGGAGAAATCGCGTGGCAGCTCGGTGGTAAGGAGGCATACGAACGGTTACGGGCAGACGATGACAAGGCCACCAGCCCTGGTGATCTGCTCCGGGAACTTTTCAATAAATACGGGCCGTGTCTGATCCTGATCGACGAGTGGGTGGCCTACGCCCGGCAGTTGCACGACCAGAGCGACCTGCCCGGCGGGAGCTTCGAGACGCATTTCACATTCGCCCAGGCCCTCACCGAAGCGGCCAAAGCGGCCCAAAAAACGCTGGTGGTAATCAGCCTGCCAGCATCGGACACCGGAGGTTCTCCCCATGTCCAGGCCGATGACATAGAGGTAGGGGGCGAACGCGGACGTGCTGCGCTAGACCGCCTACGCAATGCCGTGGGGCGCGTGGAAGCCTCGTGGCGACCGGCCAGCGCCGAGGAGAGCTTTGAGATCGTGAGAAGGCGCCTGTTTGAACCGCTGATCGAGCAACCTCAATTCGTGGCCCGCGACAACACGTCCAAGTCTTTCTATGACCTCTACCGCACCCAGCATCAGGAATTTCCGCCCGAATGTCGCGAGGCGGATTACGAAAAGCGCCTTAAGGCGGCGTATCCCGTTCACCCGGAGGTCTTTGACAGGCTCTATACCGACTGGTCCACGCTGCTGAAGTTCCAGCGGACCCGGGGCGTGCTGCGCCTGATGGCCGCTGTGATCCATAGTTTATGGGAAAAGGGCGACCACAGCCCTCTGATTCTGCCCTCGAATGTGCCTATAGATGACCCCCGCGTACAGTTCGAACTCACGCGGTACCTCTCGGACAACTGGGTACCCGTCATTGAAAAAGATGTGGACGGGCCTAACTCCCTGCCTCTGCGAATAGACGGAGAGGTTCCCAATCTCGGCAAATTCTCCGCCTGCCGACGGGTTGCGCGGACGATTTACCTGGGATCGGCGCCTACCGCCAAAGCCGCCAACCGGGGTCTGGAGGACCACCGGGTAAAACTGGGCTGTGTCATGCCCGGCGAGTCGGCTGCAGTCTTCGGCGATGCACTTCGGCGGCTTAGCGCGGCGGCCACCTATCTTTATCAGGAAGGGACGCGCTACTGGTATTCGACACAACCCACCGTGACGAAACTGGCGGAAGACCGTGCCGAACAGTTGAAAGGCGATCCCGACTCGGTAGTGGGGGAAATCCGCAAACGCATTGATGAAACCAAGAAAAACCGGGGTGACTTCAGCGGCGTGCATCCCATGCCTCCGACGTCCGCTGATGTGGAAGACAGCCCGGAGGCGCGGCTTGTCATCCATGGAATCGAATATCCCCATGCAAAGGACACAACCAGCCCTGCACTGGCCGCGTCCAAAGCCATACTGGAGAACCGGGGCAACGCGCCCCGGCTTTATCGCAATGCGCTTGTCTTTCTGGCGCCGGACAAAACCAAACTCCAAAACCTGGACGAGGCCGTGAGACACTACCTCGCTTGGAGTTCCATTGTGTTGGAGGCGGAGGTATTAGACCTGTCCCCCCATCAGCAGCGCCAGGCACAAGAACAACGGGAAGCGGCAAATAGTGCTGTCAATGCACGGCTACCGGAAACCTTTCAATGGCTCATCGTACCGGTGCAGGAATCTCCACAGGGCGCCATCGAGTGGCAGACGTTCCGATTAACAGGACAGGATTCGCTTGCGGTCCGTGCATCCAAGAAGCTCAAGAATGATGAACTGTTAGTCGTCCAGTTCGCCCCGACGCGGTTGCGTCTGGAACTGGACCGAATCCCGCTCTGGCGTGGGATCCAAACCGGAAAGTCCCATCACGTCGCCATCCAGCAACTTACCGAAGATTTTGCAAGGTATGTTTACTTGCCAAGACTTCAAAAGCCATCGGTACTTGTTGATGCCGTTCGAGAAGGGGTCGCCTTGCTGACATGGTTCCAGGATGCGTTTGCCTATGCAGAGAGTTACGACGAAGCTTCAGGGCGTTATAGAGGGCTCCGCTTCGGGCAGATCGTTGCCATCTCGGAGGATAACATCTTCGGGCTTCTAGTGAAGCCGGAACCCGCGCTCAAACAGCATGAGGCCGAGAAAGCGGCGATAGAAACAACTGTTACCGGGGGAGCCCCAACCGAGGGCCAAACGGCGACTACTATACAGGATATGGGTGCTACGCCAGGCACACCACTCGAACCCGCCCAGCCCAAGCGCTTTCACGGCAGCGTGAAGCTGGATGCCACCCGTGTGGGGCGTGATGCCAGCCGCATCGCTGATGAGGTGATCGCCCACCTCTCCGGTCTGGTCGGCGCGTCAGTGACTGTCACGCTTGAAGTGGAGGCCGAGATTCCTTCTGGCGCTCCGGATCACGTTGTTCGGGTTGTCACCGAGAACAGCCGGACGCTGAACTTCACGAGCCAGGGATTTGAAAAAGAATAGGACTTTATTGGTTTAACAACATTACCTTAGTACCTAAGGTTCTCAATAACTATATTGTTGCAAACAAACGCCACCCTTCCTTTGCAAAGAGATCAAGGTGCGCATGAGAAGAAAAGTCTACATCTTTAGGCTCAGATAGAGGTCCCGTATCGTCCACGTGAAGGCCACCTAGGCAATGTTGATGTCTCCAAATTGGTTGACCGAAGGTTCACCAGGTATTGAAAGGGAGGCTTCAAAGCCGGGATCGATGTAAACTCGGTCATAGAATTGCCATTTGCTGCATTGACTTTTTGGGATACTCTTTATGATAGCCAACAGAGGCAAATGCCAACTCATTGTTTTCTACCGTATCTACCTGCTGCTTTTCACTACTTTTCACTTGCCAATATCGTAGGTTGTGCAAGGAAGCTGTTGGATAATCTTATGTTCGCTGTAATAAACACGAAAATAGGACGGGACAGCTGTGCCACGAGACTGGGAAGTACAATTCAGGGAATGGGCGAAGCCACCGGGTAAGACCGAACAAGATCGTTGCGACAATGCCGCGTCGGCAATCCGCAACGCAATCAAGGCAAGCGATAAACTCCGCACCCGTGGAGTTTCCATCTTTGCCCAAGGCTCCTATCGGAACAATACGAATGTGCGCAAAGACAGCGATGTTGACATTGGAATCCTTTGCACTGACACCTTTTTCCATGATCCTCTTCCCGAAGGCTGGACCCAGGAAAAGCTTGGATTCTCGGATGCCACTTATCAATACGACCAGTACAAGAACGAAGTCGAAGAGGCACTCGTCAACTACTTCGGTCGTCCCGCCGTAAAGAGGGGGAACAAAGCTTTCGATGTTCACGAAACGAGCTACCATGTCGAAGCGGATGTTGCCGCCTTCTTTGAACATCGTCGCTACAAATGGGATGGCACCTATCTTGAGGGGGTGGAATTGCGGACAGATAAGGAGGACCGCCGCATAATCAACTGGCCGGAGCAACATTACGCGAACGGTGTCCACAAGAACAATGCCACCGGAACCCGTTTCAAATCTATCGTTCGTGTGCTGAAAGCTCTTTCCAACGAAATGACCGGGCAGGGAATCGGAAATGCAGACGTTACGGGTTTTCTTATCGAATGCCTTGTCTGGAACGTTCCCAACAATGAATTCCAGAACTCAACTTATCGAGCTGATGTTCGGGCCGCTTTGGCGTTTCTTTTCAACAACACACTTTCCCACGAAGACTGCAAGGAGTGGGGTGAAGTAAGTGACCTGATCTATCTCTTCCACTCAGGTCAAAAGTGGACATGGCAACAGGCACATGCTTTCATATCTGCTGCTTGGGACTACATAGGGTTCGAGGGGTAACGTGAAGAATCTGAATATAAAACCATTCCTTTACTTGTTTGCTGGTTTCTCCGTGATCGTTCTTTTCTTGGCAGCGCTGCTTCAGGGGTTCGACCTTCGGAACTTCCTTGACGTGGCACGATTAATCCCGATTGTCGCCACCGCAGATGGTATTGCGTACTTTATCTTTACAGCTTGGCTTTGGCGCTGGAATCCCCTTCAAGGTTGGCTTGTCCCGTTCCCAGACTTGAACGGTACATGGCAAGGTTACATTCAAACTAACTGGAAGGACGCCGAAGGACAGGCGAAAGGTCCCATACCCATTATCTTGACGATAAAGCAAAGCTTCGGCCGGATCAGTTGTGTTATGCGAACAGAGGAAATGGAAAGCCACAGCTACCTTGAGGGATTCTGCATCGACAAAGACGCTCAGATTCGGCGCCTCTGCTACTCATACACGAGCAGACCCAAAGCCTCTTTGCGAGAAAGAAGTACACCACATGATGGTTCAATATTGTTCAACATCATAGGGACACCCGTTAACAAGATCGAAGGCGAATACTGGACGCAACGCCAGACCACTGGAACTGTAATACTCACTTTCCGAACAAAGGTGCTATTAGACGAAATGCCTATCGATCTTCCGGCGTATCCAGTGACAGCCGTTGAGGGTCATACGGATGAAGGGTAACTAATGGAAAAGGGGTCACCCATTAAGAGGCCCTGTCACACGTATTTTATTGAATTCACCATATAAGATGTAAGATGTGGGCTCTAAGACAATTTATATTTGGCAATTTTGATTTCAATCGAAAAAGCTGAATTGAAGTTCCGACTTGGCATATCTGATAGAGATCACAATTGTAACCAATCCTGTGATAAGAGAATAATATCCGGAATGGCAATGGACATAGGATGCGCATGTCATCCAAAGATAATTGAGGTCTGACCATCACCGCACCAAGTGCACATAATGATTTCGTATCGTAGTCATTGCTTTTGACTACAACCGGAAACGATAGGCTGCCAACAGTATCATTGATTTTGGTGTCTCAAAGAAAAAAGCAGGGCCAAATGACCCTGCCTGAAGTCGAGTCAATTTATATATTCTTCACTTTTCGGCGCCGCATAGAGAAACCCTCTTGATGTCAAATATTGTGGTACCTCTTTGTACGAAAAATTTCCTATGGTGCGTGCAGGGGAAACATGGAGCGTTTTGGAAAACACTTCACCACTTCGCCGCTGCGTTCAGCGGGCGGTGATATCTCTCCTTTTTGAACCTTTCACAAAGAGATTCATTTATTGTGTATTCAATCTCTTCGGAGCTACCACCTTTGTGTGGTATTAGCTTTGTGATGAATCCACTATGAATCAAGGCTGGTAGATATTCATGCTTTACCTTTTCTTCAAAGACACGCAGACCCAAATCATCACAAATAGCCTCTACGCTAGTGACCCTCTCCTTCCGATCCATCAAATAAATCAAAGCCAAACCATAGTTATCTTGTAGGAGGTAAACCGGATCTTTTGTGCTTTTGCCTTTTCTGACATTCTCTTTCCCATGGTACATCTCATATTCTTCTGCTGGAATAATGCCCCTCCGAAGAAACTTATCGGGCCGACCATTGTCGATAATGAAGCTGTTTCCACCCGCTTCAAATTTACAGACTCCGTGGTAGCGAGGTACGACGGGATGGACGCCAACAATTGACGTCTTGAAGTCCGCCTTTTCTAAGCAATACGCTGCAAAACGAGCATGGTCGTAACAGTTGCCCACATTGATCGAGAATAGACGGCGAGCATCGCCGACAAGGGCATCCTTACGTCCCCGTTTGCTTTTGTACACAAGCCTAATCCTTTGATAGTAGTTGACCAGTTCTGGGGCATTTAATCTGTCAGTCACTGTCTCATATTCTCCCCACCTAGTCCTATCTGAGAAATCCCAAGCCTTATCGAGCAACTCTTCAAGGTCAAGCCCCAAAACTTGTTTGTTTCGGTCGTAGTCATCCTTTTCGAGGATCCAAAAAATCGCTTCCAATGGTGAGGAGTACCGCCTTGAGTCCTTAAGCCCAATGTTTAATAGGGATTCCAAATTAATCTTTTGCGCAGGCGTGGCATTCTCAACCAATTCTGTGAGGCGGGCCAAGGCCAAAGTTTCTTTTTCCCCTATGTTTCGTTGGAACGCTGGGAGTCGGCCGGTCTCCAAAGCAACGGTACTATCCAGAGTGAAAAGACGCTGAAATATGGCCTGCACTGGCTCAGGAAGTGACGCTTGGTTTGAAGGTTGATTTTCGCTTGGAAGAGCAGGTAACTGTTTCGTTAGAGTCTGAATTCCATATATTGCACTGATGTTCGGCCCTCTCAAGTTCTTCTTGGTTACACATTGAGACATAAGAAATATAACCAACGCACTATATAAAATTATCGAGCATATCTTTTTCATCCTTACACCTCCTCTGTTTAGACCCAAATGAAAAGTTGAGGCGGCATCCTTTCTTACCTTTACGATGTCACATTCGGCAACTGGGCTATCTCTTTCATAACCTAGAGATACGGGAAATCCCTTGATTGAAAGCCAACAATGCTATTACTGGATCAACGAGAACCACCAAGA
>CAYOIU010000059.1:0-16095 GCA_964404085.1 uncultured Desulfobacteraceae bacterium
GCCCGGGTTTCTCACCGATCTTCGTCGCGAGACAGTGGAGAGGCCCGTGAACATAAAGCGCGCAAAGGAAAATGGCCACAGGCGTGCTTTTAGTACGTCGAGGGCGTTTTTCAAGCGCAGCGCAGTAGGCATGGGGCTATCCGCCGTCAGAACAGATTATTGATGAGAAATCCGGGTTAATACCCCGGTGGCATTTTTCCATTATGCCGCCTTTCGCTCCGTCATATCTCAATGGCCATTGGTAGGAGCCCAAACCATGGATGGAACCAGTGCAGCAGTATCACGGTACTGTGGAAAGCCATCTAAAACGCCATCCCTACACTGAAGTGAATGACGAACGAATCTTCGCCGCGTTCAGAATCCCGATCCGGGTTGAAGGCAAAATCCAGTCGAGCTGATCCTATTGGCAGGAGGTATTGAAACCCGAAACCTACCCCGGGACGGAAGTTTTTGAAATAGTCACTGAAGGTGTCTGAAAGGATATCCGAGCTACGGTCGTAAGCCGGTTTGCCGAGTTCCTGCCGTGAGCGGTTGGGGGCAACGTTGCCGTAGTCGAAAAACAGCGTGCCCACAAGATTCCCCACGAGCCGCTGACGCAGCTCGATGTTGAAGACGTTGAACGCCAGCCCGCCTGCGGGATTACCGGAAGTGTCCTTGGGCCCCAAATCGGATTCCTTGAAGCTGCGGACGGTATTTTCCCCTCCATTGAAAAAGCGCTCGGCCAGGGGCACAGAAACCTGCTCCGACCCCGGCAAAATGAGTCCTGTGCCATACCGGACACCCAGTACCGTTTTCTTTCCCAACCGGAAGAAGTGACGGGTACCTCCCGTCAGGCGCGTGAAGGTGATATTTCCTCCCAGTACCGAATCGGCATACTCGGCTGAAATGAAGCTCCGCAGTCCCTCCGTTGGAAAGAACAGGTCGTCCCGGTTATCGTAGGTGGTTTGCGCTTTGACGCTGCCCAGGTTGTAGTTGTCGTCCTCGGATGCCGCCGGTGCATCCGTACCCGAGAGCTTTGTGATCCGGAAGCCGTAGCCACCCGTCGCCATGAGATGGTCGGTGAGGCTTTTGCTAAAGAGCAGGGATGCCCCATAATCGCTCCTGGTGAAGGAGGGTTCCTCCCTGCGGTGGTAATAAACCGGCATGGTCGCCGTGATGTCTTTCCCAAAAAGCGAACGGTCCGTCAGGCTGACATTGGCCGCCTCGTCCCTCAGGGAAACCTTGATCTCAGACCCGAATACGATCCCTCGACCGAAGAGGTTCTTCTCCCGGAAACCCACCTTGAAGCGTAACTTTTCGTAGGACCCCCAGCCGGGTTCCAGGAACAACTCCTTGGCCTTGGACTCCGTGACCGTGACCTGTAGAATCCGTCTGTCCTTCACCTCGGTCGCGACCAGATCGAGATCAACCCTGGAAAAAAGACCGGTCTTGTAGAGTTCCGTGAAGCTCTCCTGAATTTTCGCGGCATCGTAGCGATCCCCAGGGTGCAGCCGCAAGCGCTTTTTAATGAAGGATGTGCGGGTACGCCCGTTGCCCCTGACCTCAACGCCGGAGATGGTGACCAGCGGGCCGGGGCTGATGGTCACGCTGAGGGTCGTGTCCCCCCGGGGCCCAGGACCCCTTTCCTCGACCTCCACCAGGGTGTCAGGGTACCCGAGGTTGCCGCAGATGCCAAAAACACGGCTCCGAAGGGTCTGTTTGCGGCGGCTGAAGTAGGATTTCCCCGTGAACTCGCTGCGTGCTTCGCGCAAAGCCTTTTCGGCGCCAGGGGGGATATCCCCTGCAAAGGTGACCTCCTGAATGACATATCGCGTGCCCTCACGGATGGGAACCGTGATGGTGACCCGGGCCCTGTCGGCGGAAAATTCAGATTGAGGTTTTCCCACGACCATATCCATGTAGCCATGCTCCCGATAAAAATCCCGAATTCGGGATAGGGTGTGATCGATTTCCGAGCGAACGAAAAGCAGCTTCCCCCGGCCGAGGAGACCCATGGTTCTCTGTTCGAAAAATGACTCCAGTTCACGAGACGTGAATGCCGAATTTCCCCGGAATCGAATTCCTCCGACCCGTACCCGAGGACCCTCGGTGACGATAAAGGTCACAGTCCGTTTGTCCCCGACCTCTTCGATGCGATAACCCACCGCAGCAAAGGCATAGCCCGCTTTGCGGTAGGCCAGTTCGATCTGAAACGCGGCGTCATCGGCGTCGGCCCGCCGTCCTCCGTCGCCTTTGAAAGAGGCCAGTTCCCTGTCAGCGGCCTTTCTCAGATCCGCAGAGGAGATGGATGTGTTCCCTTCAAAGCGGATCGCGGAAACCAAATCCTCCCGCCCGGCCGGTGGGGGTTCCATGGGCTGACCGATCGCGGGCACGGCCCAAATGGGTCCCAGGACAATCAGAAGGACCGCAGCGCTTCTCCGGATGAGGGTGCGTGTCTGCATCAAACGCATTTTCCTATTTAAACCGAAACAAAAGTTTGATGCCTGTGTTGTAGCTGTCGAAGACGTCCTTTTCTCCCACCAGAAAGAGGGTGCCTTTCCGCCACATCACCCCGCTGGCAATCCGAAACCGGGCATCGATGGTTTCATCACCGGCCCGTGTAACCCCGCGGCCGATATCCACATCGAAGCGGTCGAGCACACTCTCTTCGGAGTCGACATCTTTTTCCTTCAACCAGCGGCCCAGGAAATCTCTCCCAATGTATACGGCGATGTTCATGCCCGTACGTTCTCCGGCCGAACCCCCGCTCGCGGATTTCGGCCGCTTTCCCGTGAGCACGAGGAGGAGGAGGTCGTCGTTGGGCAACGGCGGATCGGATGTCAGAGTCACCACAGGGTCGTCAAAAGGCCCCTTGATGAGCACCGTGACGTCGTATCCGAGCAGTTTTGAGGAGCCATTGATGTCGAGCACCGGTCGGTCCGGGGTGTTCTCGAGGAAGCGGATCAGGCCCGATTCGAATGTGAGCCGTCCGGCGGGCAGTCGTATTCCGGTCGGGTCCACATAGACCACACCGTTAAGCACCGGGGTTTCGCCGGACCCCCGGAGGGACAACTCCGGCCGCAACGCCCCGAGGGCCACATTGTTTTGGATAACAAACGGATTTTTCGACGTGAGCCGAACGTTGAATTGCATATCCTTGAATGGGGCCTCAGTCAGGGAGAAAAGATGAAAACCGCTGCCGCTCTTGGATCTTCCCAATCCCTTCAGGGGTGCCAGGAGGTCCAGATCTTTCACGACTCGGCCGTCGGTGAGGGCCACGGTGCCGCTCGCTTCAAGGTGTGAAAAGGGGCCGCGTAACGAAAGATCGGTATCCGCCCGTATCCTCAGATCCTCATCACGGTAAAGAAGCAGGTTTTCACCCTGGAGCCGGAGATCCACCTTTCCGCGCTCCCCTGCGTCCCTTTGCACATGACCGGAGACTCGAAAGGGGGCGCCGCCCAACTCACCTGTCATGGATTGCACCCAGATGCCGTGCGAGGTGGCCTGGCATTCCAGGTTCAATGCGGATAACGGCGGAACGGCCGCCGCCGGCCTCAATTCTCCGTCGATCAGGCGAAGGTCGACTTTAAGGTCCGGTTCCAACACAGGACCCTGAATTCGGATCCGAGCCTCCAGGCGGCCGGCGGTCCGCCGGATTCCCTCAATGCCTCTCGCCAACCAGCGCATATCGGGAACGGTCAGTTGGCCCTCCAGCGATACTTTCCCTACCAGCCCGGAGTGGTTTAACAGCCTCGGCACGGAGGGTAGCCCGGACCATTGTCCCTTTCCCTCCAGGGTAAGGCCGGAGGAGTGTGCTCGGAGCGTACGAAGCACCATCAGCCCGTCCTGAATGATCACCTCCCCGCCGAGCTCCAGGGGGCCGGGAGGCAGCGGCCTGATCTTTTCGGACAGTTCGATGCCCCTCCCCTGAAATCGGAAAGAACCGGCGGGCCTCTCCCATGTCCCGGCCATGTCCAGTTCCCCGGTCACCTGCCCCGCAGTGACGATCTCCCGGGGTATTAAAAAGCGGAGGGTTCTCAGATCCATCACATCGGCCCTGGCGCGTATCCCCAGACTTCCAGGAGCAAAAAGGGTCTTTCCAAAAAGGTCCAGGGGTAATGTTCCCTCGGCGGTGAAGGTCTGACCTTCTTTGCCCCTCCAGTTAAACCGCCGAATGTGAAGGCCGTCCCTTTCATAGGACACATCGAATTGCCCGGAGAGGGAAACGGGAAAGGCAGCGCCACCCAGGCGCTCCATGCGACCGCCGGCTTGAATCGTTGGCTGAGCCATGGTCCCCCTCAGGCGAATGCGCGCCTGGAGCCCTTCAAATTCAACCTTGTCACCCACCCATGCCTCAAGCCACCCCTTGCCCGTCAGCCCGGCCACATCGAGCGTAAGGTCCGACATGCCCCAGGGGCTGAAAACACCCTCCAGCCGTATCGTGCCCATTGTGCCATCCAGCACGACACCCTGGATGGTTGCGGACCCTTTCCGTGAGAACCGGACCCGTCCGCCTTTCGTCAGTTTCAGCGATGCACCATTCCGAACGAGGGAGAGCGCTGCCAGATCCACATCCCAAAAATCATCTTCAGGATCCCGTATTACGGTCGCCGTGGCATGGAGTGTGGTTCCGGGGGACCATTGGACTCCCTCCACCTTGATCTCCATTTTTCGACCGGAACTGCGGGCCTTCGCGTGTCCTCCCTCCAGATGGACTCCCTGGTAGTGAAAATCGCCCACGGACAGGTCGAGGCGGCCCTCCGGCTCCCTCACAGGGCCGGACGCAATCAGCTTGGCCTTGATCCTTCCGCTCGCGCTCGAGCCCTCCGGAAGGAAACCCTCAGCGTAGGCGTTCAGATCGTCCACCGAAAGGTCCAATTCCGTCGGCCCCAGCTCTTCGGAGGACAGATCATACGTCCCTTGGAGCATCAGCCTGTCGTCTCCGAAGCGAATCTCCAGGGACGACACGTCCAACCTGTTTCCTTCCTTGGAGAGACGGGCCATGAGCCTCCCTCCCCTCCGTTTTCCCATGCCGACGCGTGTTCCCTTGAGGGAGACGGTCCCGTCGGGGTTCGCAAGGAGGCCGTGTAAGGCCAGCGTGCCTTCCAATTCTCCGTCAAAGACCGGCTGCGTTCGATCCATGTCAAGAAGCCGAGGGAGAAGCTCTCCGGTGAACGCGGCCAGATCCCGGATGGAAAGATCCAACCGGACCCCTTCAAGGTGCCAATCTGCGAGGCGAAGGACACCCCGCCCGGCGATTCGATCCTGGCCGCGGGTCACCACCAGGGAGTCGACAAGAACCTCCCGGGTATCGGCCGCGGCCTGGAGGGTGCAATCACCCAAGAGGAGACCCCGGTAGGAAATGGTGCGCCCATGGAGGTTGACTTTACCCCTCGGTGCACCGAGCGATCCCTTCACATGCACATCGCCCTTCAGGGACCCGCTCATCGCCGGGAGGCCAAACACACGGGCAAGGGAATCAAGGGTCCCCACATCGAGGTCGAGGGCCGCACGAACCGGTGCATCCGGCCAGGGTTTCCCTTTCCCCGGAATGGCCAGTTCGGCGCCATCGATGCGGATAGTGCCTCCCCCGGTGGACAGACGCCCCCTGGAGACCGTCAAGACACCGCTTCTTGCCATTCCCTCGAACTCGAGTCGGTGGGCGGGAACCCGCCCGAGGTCCAAGGCGATACCCCCTTTCGCCAGCCTGAGCAGGGCGGGAATGTCCTCGGAGATCAGCGAGACCTGGCCGACAATGGCGTTCGCAATATCCCGGGGGCTTCCCTCCCACAGCACCTGAAACGGAACGGCAGCCTCCCGCACCCGGAGTTGCGCTTCTCGAGAAAAGAGGTCGAGGGTGTCAACCCTCAGGTTCCCCTGGTGGACACCGGCACGGAGATGAATCTGCTCGACCGGAGCGCCCCGAAATGCTCCGTCCCCTACTCGCAACTCAAGATCGGTCGCCAGATCCTGGAAACGCTCCCATGGGAGTTCCAGGGTGGCTTCCAGATCCAGGGTACCCCTGACCTCGCCGCCGGGGATATGGAAAAGGGTACTGAGAGGTGGGAGTTCCAGATGCTCCGTCTTTAAACGCGCATTCAGGGTACCGTCCTTCAACCGCCCGGCGGCCTCGGCCCTTCCCCCGGCCAGCTGAAGATAGACACTGAAGGGGAAGGCCCTTCCCTCGCCGCCCAGTCCCAGTTCGCCTTGCGCGGAAAAACCGCCCTTTCCGAGATCCAGACGGGTGAGGATCAGCGCCTTGGGTCCATATGTCATTTCCGCCGCGATGGAGGTGGCCCCCTCTTTCAGGGGGGGGCATTTCCAGCGCCATTCCGGCACTTCGAGGGTGAGAGCGACGGCGGCTCCGTCGGACCGGCGGGATTCCACCGCAATGCCCTTGAAATCCATCTCGTACCCTGAACCACGGATTTGGACGGCCGTATCCCGGATACGGAGCCGGGGGAAGGACGGCGGAGCAAGAAGAAAGCCGGATTCTTTGGATTCAGCAGATTCGCTCCTCCGGGTCAAATCCACGACCACGACGGCCCCTTCCAACTCGATGGTGGTTTCGGCCAGGAAGGCCTCGACGCCCCCCAAAAGCGACAGCAGGGAATAGGAAAGATGCAAACGCTTGACGTCTGTGGAAACCAGGGGCCCGGTTTCGCTCGGATGGAGGGTGGCGACATCGGCGAGCGTAAGATTTCCTGTGTAGGAACCGCTGATTTCACCGATAACGAGGCGGATCCCAAACCGGGTCTCGACGGTCTCGGTAAGAAATGTGGCAATGTGGGGTGCGATGACGGTGCCGCGAAACAGGTACAGCGTCACCAGCATGACCGTGATCAGCAATACGATGGCGGATGCCCAAGTCACGACACGTCTCACATCAGACCCTCCCTTGAATACCCTCTTTGATTCGTATATTTGACCATGTAGGACCTGCCGCAGTGTGCATCCTTGCATTGAATCATCGAGGGGATCTCCACCACGCCCATTCAATCTCCCTTGTCTTCGTGTGGATTCATCTAGGTCTGGTGATGGGTGAAAAACGGGTTTCTGTGGTCAGCTTCGGCGTTTTGTTGCGGCGCAAGCCATCCCCATAAAGAGGGCTTTCTATCGTGCTCTACCCTTGCCGATCAACTGGGCCACGGCGGATCGTCCCTGGGCGTCGTGATTAAATGACGCCGTCCACCAGGTCCATGCCCGTTTTAAGGGTATGTCTTTCCTTATGAAATTTCAAAGGAATTCATGGGATAAGATGTTGCTCTTTCGAAAAAAGAGTGTAGAAAAGTTGGCCTTGTATGTCAAGGAAAAGCGGCACAATATATGGTTATTAAAGGCTTTTTAGCCCGAGAAGTCTGAAACCCGTCAGGACTTTCTTAAAGGTTCCCACATCCTTTGAAAAATAATATCTTTCGGCCGCGGTATAACGGATGCTGTAGAACATCCGGCCTTTGATGAACCCGTGGTAAAGGGTTTTCAAGGTCAGATCATCTCCGTTCCTGTATGTGAAGAGGATTTTGAATCCGTCCTGATGTGCGGTTCTGACAGGAGCGTTTTCGAGCACGTGCAGATTTCTCACTGCCCTGTCCAGGCTCAAATCATCCAGAATCACCTCAGCGGCCTCCTGCGGCAGCATGGTCCCGTTCATTCTTCTCTTCGTGTGCGCAAAGGGTGTCTCCAGATTCCGGCTCTCGACGAGGATATACTGGAGGAACGGCCCGTCTCTGCTTATGAGCAGATGCCTGTCGCTGTCGAACTTCATCCACCCCTCCGGGATATCCACGGAAAAGTGATGGGCCGGACCCTCCCAGGGACCGGTCACCCGGGTCCAGGGTGCGCAGGCTGTGAGCGAAATCAGCAGGATGAAAAGCAGGCTTTTCATGAACCCGTTCCTTTCCTTGCTCCTGTTTCGTCGCATTTTCTCAAGTAGCCCTGGATGTAGGCCACGTCCGGCCTGTGAGGTGACAGCAGGAGGCACCTTTGAAAGGATTTCCTGGCAAGCACCATCTCGCCGGCCTTGTATTGGATGAGCCCAAGGGCCCGGTAGGGTTCCGCGTAGGAAGGATCCATGGATATGGCTTTTTCGTAGAAGGCCCTGGCCCTGTGGATACCCCCGTCCCGTCCCCTCAGTCTTGAAACTTCCCCCAGGAGGTAGACGGCCTTAGCGTCACAGGGAGCGATCCTGAGATATTTCTCAGCCTCCCTGCGGGCTGCCGTAAAGCGTCCGAGCTTCAGATCGAGCCGGGCGTTTTCAAGGAGGGCCCCTTTGGTTTTCAGAAGAAAAATCTCCCTGTGCTTGATGCCGGACATGCCTGCGTATCCACGGGCGTGAAGAAACGCCTCGAAATTCCGCATGCGGTCCCGGAGGCTGGGCCGGGTTTCGGAAACAAAGGGTTCATGGATCTTTTCTTTCATGCTCTCATTTTCCAGATGTCCGAAAAGCTCGACCCCCTCCTGAGGATTGTAGCCTGCATTGATCATCAGTTCAAGGCCGACCCTGTCCGCTTCCTGCTCCAGCGAGCGGGAATATGGCCCTGCGGATTGCGTGAACCCCTCCTGAATGGCCACGCGGGCAGCGGCCCTGTCCTTGAGAGCCCGAAGGATCTTCAGCGCGTGCCTCCTCAGGGCGTGTGCCATTTCATGGGCGAGAATCGTTGCCAGCTGGGCCTCATTCTCTATGCGGGCAAGCATGCCTGTATTGACATAAATGGCCCCATCGGGAAAGGCAAAGGCGTTCAGGTGCGGGTCTTTGATGACTTTCACCCTGAACGAGAGTTCGCCGTGTAAATCAGAGGGTTGGAGGTTTCGGACAATGCGGTTAAGATAACGCTCCAGATCCGGTTCCTCATAGATGAGACCGCTCTTGTTCAGCGCTTGCTCCTCCTCCGATGCCCGCAACAGCAGCCATTCTACATCTTCAGGAGATGCGGATACTTCTGCCGCATACAGGGGACCTGCCCTGGTGCCTGCGGCAAGGATGCAGCAGAGGATTAGGAGCCTGAGCGCATGCTTCATTGTCCTGCCTCCGGAAATTCCGAGAGCAGTGCGTCCACGAGGTTTTCCGCACTCCCGGGGTCCCTGAGATCATGATCTCCCCGGGAACCTTTTACGCCATACCAGAGGATGGTTCCCGATGAATCCGCAAGGGCAAGGCTCATGTACGTCTTTCTGAGCCCTTCGGATACCTGGTCGAAACCCCGGGCGAAAACCATGGCGTCGCAATGGAGCTTCTCCAGGAGCCCTTTCAAGGACCCCACGGAATAGTCAAAATGGGCAATCTTGTTAGGGAAGATCTGCGGTCCGTAGGTGTGCAACCGGATGGATTTGTCTACAGTTCTGAAAAGGGGCAGAATCCGCATCATCTCCCGGTGAATTTGTCCTTCGGCCTTCAGGAGTTTCACGCGGTAATCCCTGTTCCTGAAGCCTTGTAGGATGGCGTTGTCGAGATTCCGACGCCCGGTTTCACTCCAGCCTCTTTTGAGCTGCATCATTCCCCCAGGTGACACCTGATAAATCCTGACCTCTGATGAGACAACCAGAAGGGCCTGGATGCCTTTGGCCCGAGTCGTCCATTCCGGGTTGACCCTCCAAGGTGGAAGGGCACAGCCGGCCACGACTGAAAACAGGCAAAAGACCAGGAGGACAGACAGCGTATTTCGCCTTCCCGGTGTAACAGTCAGGGCGGTTTCGCTATCGGTTTTCAATAGGGTGATCCCCCCTGTTGAAAGGTCCCATCCGAGTGAGCAAACGGTGGATTCGACGCGGATGGAATGCCAGGGTGAACCGTTCTCTTCGGTCTCATGAATAGAGAATCGGAAGCGAGCCTTTGGGACTTAAATGAATTCACACTTCGGGGTTTCCCAGGGTGGACCGGGGGTAGGCGGGAACAAAACCCACCGGGGCCAGGCAAGCCAAAATACTCATAGAGCCGGCGCCCGAAATGTGTGCTTTCGGTATGGACTTTTCGAAAAAATGCGTTATACTGGGACTGTAGAACAAGGCCGAAACAACGCGGCTTCTGTAACGTCAAGGTTTTGGAATGAAGGTGAATTCAGGTAAGATAGAGCTGGAGGTTCACCCAATTGAATGAAATTCCAGAAAGGGGGAATATCGGGATGAAAAAGTGGATTCTATTGATTCTGATGGGATTGTTTCTCTACGGATGCGGGGCAGGTGCCAGGGAATCAGGTTTCTGGCAGCATGATACCATGTACAAGAACTTTGATCACTTGAAATTCAGTTGGTTTGGGTACAAGAATCCCGCCGAAAACAAGGCAAAACAGTCTCAAGGGGAAGGCTGGTGGGGGATTGAAGTCCCCTATATTCCTGCCAAGTGATTTCTTGTCCTGCATTTGATTCCTCCCCCGTTAGGCTCTCTTTCCGGGGGGAGGATGACGGCGGGACTTTGCACCTTCATTGAACCGGGCCGACTGTATCAACAGCACAGCCTTGCCAACCGTTTGATGCCCTTCTGGATTAAGTCCACATCACAGTAGGAAAAATTCAGCCGCATTTCATTGGTCTTTTCGGTCCCCGCCGGGTAGAACTTGCTTCCGGGAATAAATGCCACCTGGTTCTCGATGGCCCTATCGAAGAGCTCGTCCGTGTCCGCCCCATTGTCAAAGCTCGCCCAGATGAACATGCCCCCTTCCGGAACGGTCCACCTTACGCTGTCGGGCATATGCTTTTCCAGGGCATCCAGCATGGCGTCCCGCCTGGGCAGGTAGAGATCTATGATCTTTTTGATGTGCTTTCGCATGAACCCTTTCTCGATGAACCTGGCGGTCACACGCTGGGTTGCGCAGTCGGGGCTCACGGTGGTCTTCTGGGCCCATTTGACCATGGGACCAAGCATTTCGGGAGGGCCGGCCGCAAAACCCAGTCTCAATCCGGGCCCCAGAATCTTGGAAAAGGATTTGGCGATAGTGACCCGCTTGGGGTCGTCAAACTCGGTCCGGGCGAGTTCCCACAAGGTGATGATTCTCTCCCCACTGTAACGGAGTTCACGATAAGGCTGGTCTTCGAGGACCGGGAGATCGAACTCCGTGGCGATCTCGATAATCCTGCGGCGGCGTTCCAGGTCCATGGTCTTTCCAGTTGGATTCTGGAACTCGGGGATCACATAGATGAACTTGACGCGTCTGCCCTTGTCAAACAGCTCTTTGAGAGTCGCCTGCAACTGATCCGGTATCATCCCCAGCTCGTCCATCTCCACGCCCACCATGCGCGCGCCGCAGGCCTCCATGGCCGCCAGGGAACCGGGAAACCCGGGGGCCTCGCAGACGACGACATCCCCCGGGTCCACCAGGGTTCGGGTATAATAGTAGATGCCGTTGGTGGAACCCACGGTGATCATGATCTCATCATCGGAAAGGTAGGGAACCTCCTCGAAGTCCTTGATGATTTTCTTGAAGACCCTGTCGCCGTCGCTGGCCCCGTACTGGAGCACTTCATCTCCTTCTTCACGAATGACCCTCGAAAAAAGATCGGCAAGAAGATCCTTGGGGAAGGTCTCCGGGCTGGGCAGTCCGCCGGCAAAGGAGATCATCCCGGAGACCCCCTTGGTCACCTTCAGGATCTGCCGGATGAAGGAGTGCTTCATGGTCGCCGTTGTCCTGGAATACAACGAAGCTATCTTGTTGGTCATGTTGACCTCTTTGGCCCGGGTTTCTCATCCCGCGATAGGCGGGATGAGAAACCCGGGCTAGTAGAATAGAGGGAACGAAACCGCCCCTCATTTAGGAAATACGTCGTATTTCTCATGATTCTTTAGGTTGTCGAAAAATGTCCAGATGTAAGTTGAGCTTGCGAAATCCCGCCCTCGGGGGCTCCCGAAATCTCTAGGAATCACCGTCTAAAGACGGCATCTTCGAGACGCGTACATGGTCGTACGCCGCAGTGACGAGAGATGAGGGTAACGCAGCAGATGGATGCTTTTCGATAGCCTTTTACACCACTAACGGTGGAGATTCCTGGCACACACCACATCGATCCCGGCCTTTGTCAATGCGTCGGCCGTGGCATTTACCGCCTCGTGCTTGTCCAGGTAGTTCTGCTCCATGGCACCCATGAGCCCCTGTTTGAGGATCTCTTCCTTGGGCATGAAATATTCCAGAATGTCGGACGGGTGATCGCTCGCCGTTTCCACCTCCTCGTCTCCACCTTCATGCTTGGCCGAGAGATTGGGTACTGTTTTCGCGACCTCCAGCAGTTCATCTCGCCGATTATACGGTTGAATGACAATGGATTTATAGGTTTCGGTGATATGGTGTTCAAAACGCACGACATACGTGAACCCCATGGCTTCCCTTATGGCGTCACTCGCCAGGATAGTGTCGTTGTTCACCGAGTTTGAAAAATTCAACCCGATGAGGCTCGTGGTACCATCGTCACGGGAAAAGAGTTTTGCGCCCACCAGGGTCCAGAGGGCGGCAAAGGGGTTGTCGTTCCCCATGAAGACGGAGATCTTGAATTCGTTGTCAACGCCGATCTTGTGGAGCATGTACGCAAGGAAAACAGTCCCCGGATTGATGTTGAGTACCTGGCGGATGCCGTACTCCGTGTAGTAATGGAGATACTCGTCTATCCACTTCAGGGCATGGTCGTTGGGCTGACCCACGCCCCCAAAGTACCCGGTAATGGTCTCCGGTCCGCCCAGGTGGATGTTTGAACCGTCGGTCCCCTTGGTATCCAGGGTTTCCACGTAGCTTGCGCCCACTACCTGCATGGCCGCGGCCACGGCCAAAATATCGCCCTGGTCTTCGGCCTGCTCCCTCATGTTTCGCACGCGGATATACCTGCCGGGCATGAGCTGCTGCCTTTCGATCGCCTGTTTCGCCTCGGCAATGAGCCATGGGAAAAACTGGAGTGCGGATATTTCCAGGGTGACGGCCTTGTCCTTGCTGAAGGCCATGGAACCGGCCTTTTCACCAAGGATTCTTCTCCGATAGTCGGAAATGGACACAAAGGCCATTTTCTGTCTCTGCTCTTCCAGCCAGTCAATATCCGCCAAGTACGGGGAATGCATCTCTTTCAGCCGTCCCTTGAGATTTTCAAGATCGCGCGCTTGTGCGGCCTTTCGGTTGATTTCTTCAGGCCCGCCGTATTTTTCCACGATCTTGAGGAATTCATTGATGAGTTCGTTATTGGGATCGAGTAAGAATCGATTGATCTCCTCCAGTCGATCAGGCGCTATTCTTAACCGATTTCGTAAATCCGACATGATTTTTCCCTCCTATTCATATTCCCTGATGAGTTTTGAAAGTTTCTCATCTTCGCCTTTTATCATGTGGTAGCAGTGCTCATCCGTCGGGAAGGCCCCGCTTTGAACATCTTTGACATAGGCCTTGAGAGCATTGGTTACCACCTCTGCCACATTGGCGTACTGTTTCACGAATTTCGGAGTGAACGCCGTGAACTGTCCGATGAGATCTGAGACGATGAGGAGCTGGCCGTCGCAATCACCGCCCGCCCCGATGGAGAAAACAGGGATCTTGAGCTTTCGGGTGATGAAGCCAGCGACCTCGGGCGGTACCGCCTCAATCAGCAGCATCTGGGCTCCGGCCTCCTCGATGGCCAGGGCGTCCTCGATGACGAGCCTGGCGGATTCCTCGGTCCTGCCCTGGGCCTTGTGCCCCCCTATCTGGCCGGAACTCTGGGGCGTGAGGCCGATGTGTCCGATGACCACGATTCCCGCATCGAGGATGGCCCTGATCCTTGAAAGGACCCGTTTCCCCCCTTCCAGCTTGACGGCGTCTACCCCGGCTTCCTTGAGGAAGCGGATGGCGTTCGCGGCCGCATCCGCATCGGACACCTGGTAGCTTCCCAGGGGCATGTCGCCCACCACGAAGGTGGCGGGAGCGCCCCTGCGGACTGCCTCACTGTGGACGATGCACTGATCCATGGTGACCGGCACCGTACTCTCGTAGCCGTAGACGCACATGCCGAGGGAGTCCCCCACCAGGATCATGTCCATCCCGGCCGCCTCTGCAAACCGGGCGGTGGGGAAATCGTATGAAGTAATCCAGGTGATCTTTTCGCCTTCCTCTTTCATTTTCACGAAATCATGAACCATGAGTTTTTTCTTCTGCATAGCCTTTCTCCTTATTTCTTCATTGTTGCGTCAATGGGGACGCCTTCGTCGGGTTTAACTTCGGAAAAAATGACGAAGGTCTCCGATTTTCCATAACCATCAAGTCCAGCTATTTCGGTCTTGACCAGTTTTCCCAGTTCTTCCAGGTCCTTCACCGCAACGTGGAGCAGGTAATCGAACCGTCCCGTCAGGTGGTAGCAGGCCCTAACGCCTTGGAGTTTTCTGACGCCCTCCTCGAACCTCCTGATGGTCTCCGCCGCGTGCCTCTGCATGCTCACGGAAACAAAGGCCTGGATATTCAACCCCAGTTTTTCAGGGTCTATGATGGCCCGGTAGCCGGTAATCAGACCCTGATCCTCAAGCCGGCGAACCCGTTCCAGAAGGGTGGATTGGGCGACCTCCAGTTCGCGGGCCATCTCCGCATTCTTTATGCGGGCGTTCCCCTGAAGGGACTCCAGAATCTGCAAATCCAGTTTGTCGATAGGACACCTCCCTAAAAAAAAGCCAAATTTCCGCCCTATTTTCAAATAAACCTGGTCTTTACCGTATAATCTTCGGAATATTTGGATAATATTCGCATGGAATAGTGTTGTCAAGCGTTTTGGACTGTCCCAAATCCATTGCCTTCACAAAACTCTTGAAATTAGATGATGGTTCTGGGAAGAATGATGGTATCCTACAACTCACCATTCCGTTTGTTGAGAGGATCGCTTAACCAGGGGACCAGGGAGGTAAACACAAGCCATGAAATCCACACCCTACAATCTGGTAATGTCAGCCCTTTACAAGGGAAAGAAGGGGAATCGCCCCCCTGTGGGGAATCCCACATCCATTGTGTGCCACGACCTGATGGACGCCACGGGGATATCCTTCCCGGAGGCCCACCTCGATTCCCAGGCCATGGCGGACCTGGCCCTCGCGGGCCATGAGATACTCGGCTTCGACACGGTCATGCCCGAATACAGCGTGGACCAGGAAGCGGCCGCCCTGGGCTGCGAGGTGAATTGGGGGGGCAGGGACATGATGCCGGACACGAAGAATTTTCCCCACAAGGATTTTTCCGAGATCCGGGTCCCGGATGATTTTCTTGAAAAGCCGTCCATGCGGGTCGTGCTGGACGCCCTTTCCATCCTCCGGCGCCATGTGGGAGGAAAGGTAGCCATTATCGGCAAATGCATGGGACCGTGGACCTTGTCCTATCACCTGGCCGGCACCCAGAATTTTCTCCTTCATGTGGGCAGGAAAGAGAATGAAAAAATTGAGCGGATGCTTCGACAGCTCATGCCCGCGACCATCGCATCGGCGAGGGCCCAATTTCAGGCCGGGGCGGATATTGTCGTCCTGGCCGATCACGCCACCGGGAACCTGGTAGGTCCCTACCACTACGAAGAACACCTGCTGCCCATCCACAAGGAACTGACTTCTACCATTGAAGGCCCTCTCATCCTCCATGTGTGCGGAAACTGCACGGACCGGTTGGAATTGTTTGCCGACGCAGGATTTGACGCGTATCATTTTGAATGGCAGGTCGATGCGAAGACGGCAGTGAAAAAAATCGGACACCGTATGGCCCTGGTAGGAAATGTCAATAACCCTGAGACCCTTTACCAGGGGACACCGGAAGACGTCTACAAACAGGCCAGGTACGCCATCGAAGCAGGGGTGGACATCATAGGGCCGGAGTGTGCCATACCGCTTGCCACCCCCATGGAGAACCTGAAAGCCATCGTCGAAGCCGCCCGTGAAGGCTATTGATTTCCCCTTTATCGACGGTGGTGTCGGTAATACGGTCGGTGATACGACGGGTAGCGATCCCAGTAGAGATACCAGAAGGGGTCCCACCATGGTCCCCATGCATAACCGGGATAGGGATCATACATGGGGGTCACTTTTCTCCAGAGATGAATTTCTCTGACCTTGATATAGGGATATCGATAATCCAATTCCCCCAGCTTTTCGGTTTTCTCCCCCTCCACCTTGCCCGCTACCGTCACCTTGCGGCCCTTGCTCCAGATCTCACC
>CAYOIU010000060.1:0-15876 GCA_964404085.1 uncultured Desulfobacteraceae bacterium
CGTTTTCTTGATTTCAAATCCCTGATGGACGGTGGCTTGATCGTTCAGCAGTCACCCCTGAATACGATAGGCTCTGCGGATGACTTCCAGCCTGCCCGTTGTGAGTACCAGGGAGAAGTCTACCTCATTGAAAGGACCCCCACAAAGGAAGAATACGGTGACATGCTCTTCGGCTGGCAAGTGGAACAGGGCGTCACGTCCAATTCGGTCATCTATGTCAAGGACGGGGTGACCGTGGGCATCGGCACCGGGGAGCAGGACCGGGTGGGGGTGGCGGAGATCGGCATCTTCAAGGCCTACACCAAGTACGCCGACGGGCGCTGTTTCAAAAAGCATGGTATTCCTTACAAGGACCTGGAACTGTTGGTCGCAAAAGGCGAGAAAGCCCCTGAACTCAAGGAAGAGATCGATCGGGAAACCAGGAATGCCAAGGGAGGGCTCATCGGGGCGACCATGGTCTCCGATGCCTTTTTCCCCTTCAGGGACGGGGTGGACGTGGCCATCAAAGATGGCATCCGGGCCATTGTTCATCCGGGAGGATCCCTCAGAGATTTCGAGGCAATCGAGGCCTGCAACGAGGCCGACCCCAAGGTCACCATGGTGTTCACGGGACAGCGCGCCTTCAAACATTGAGTACCCGTCTTACTGAAAGGAGAGGGAAATGGAACATGAGTACGCTTTTGAAATGGCTGCGTCCGGTATCCGCTACGGACAGGGAGCGACCCGCGAAGTGGGTATGGATCTTTCGGAACGGGGGGTGAAGCGGGCTATGGTTGTGACGGACCCGGTTCTCAGGGATCTGGCACCGGTACAGACGGTTTTGGAAGTCCTTTCCGAGGAAAAGGTGGACTATGCGCTGTTCGACAGGGTCAGGGTGGAACCCACCGACTCTTCCTTCAAAGAGGCTGCCGCCTTTGCAAAGGAAGGGGAATTCGACGGGTTTGTCGCCGTGGGTGGCGGCTCCACCATGGACACGGCGAAGGTGGCGAACCTCTACTCCACCTACCCGGCCGATCTGCTGGACTACGTGAATCCGCCCATCGGGAAGGGGCTGCCTGTTCCAGGGGAACTGAAGCCCCTTTATGCCATCCCCACGACCGCAGGAACGGGCAGCGAGACGACCGGGGTGGCCATTTTCGACCTGGAAGAGATGCACGCCAAGACGGGTATCGCCCACAGACGGCTCAAACCCACCCTGGGAATCGTGGATCCGGAAAACACCCGAACCCTGCCGCCCATGATCGCCGCCTGCACGGGACTGGACGTGTTTACCCACGCCATTGAATCCTACACCACACTGCCGTTCAACAAGAGAGAGCGCCCCGAACGGCCCGTCCTGCGCCCTGCATACCAGGGGTCCAACCCCATCAGTGACATCTGGGCCCTTGAGACCATGCGTATCATCGGAAATTACTTCATCCGGGCCGTTGAAGACCCCGGGGACAGCGAGGCCCGCGGGATGATGCTGCTTGCCGCCTGTTTCGCGGGTCTGGGCTTCGGAAACGCCGGCCTGACCCTCCCCCACGGCATGTCCTATCCCGTGTCCGGGATGGTGAAAGATTACCACCCGGAAGACTATCCGGGAGACCATCCCATGATCCCCCACGGGATGGCCGTGGTGCTCAATGCGCCTGCGGCATTTCGTTTCACTGCCGGCGGTTGTCCCGAGCGGCATCTCCGGGCCGCCGAGGCCATCGGCGCGGATGTTTCAGGCGCCGGGCTGGAAGACGCTGGAGAAGTCCTGGCAGACAAGATTATAGAAGTCATGAAGCGGGTGAACATCCCCAACGGCCTGAGCGGCGTGGGCTACACCCGGGATGATATCCCCAAACTGGTGGAGGGGACCCTTCCGCAGCACCGGGTGACCAAGCTTTCTCCTCGCCCGGCGGATGGCGAGGCGCTAGCCGGGATTTTTGAGGACGCCATGCACTATTGGTAATCGCGGAAGGCGATCGTGGTGGGGAACCGAACCTGACAATCTTTTTCAGGTTCGGTTCTTTATGCGCGTTTAATAGAGCGACTTCGTTGGGATTTTTAAGGACAGGACTTTTGTGGACTTTAAGAGCCCTGGTCTGGTATCCTGTTTACCGGATCAGGGTTTTTACGTAGTGTGGTCAGGGAGGACACCATGCGGATCATTTTTTTTGCAGGAAAAGGGGGTGTCGGTAAGACGAGCGCGGCAGCGGCCACGGGGCTGAAGACCGCCCAATTGAAAAAACGCACCATCATCCTCTCCCTGGATGTGGCCCACAGCCTTTCGGACATCTTCGACCTGGACAAGGATCTCCTGGATCACAACAAGGGAAAGCCGGTCCAGGTGGTTGAAAACCTCTGGATCCAGGAGCTGGACATCCAGGAAGAAATAGAGAAGAACTGGGGCGACATCCACAAATACATATCAACCCTCCTCAGCACGAGCGGCCTAGACGAAATCCTGGCCGAAGAACTGGCCGTCCTGCCGGGAATGGAGGAAGTCAGCCTGCTCCTCTACATCAACCAGTATGTTCGGCAAAATGCCTATGACGTCATTCTCCTGGACTGCGCGCCCACCGGGGAATCCCTCAGGTTCATCAGCATACCCACCACGCTCGACTGGTACATCAAGAAAATTTTCCGGCTTGAGAAGACCGTGGCCAAATATGTTCGTCCGGTGGCCAAACGGTTCTACGACGTCCCTCTCCCCGGCAACGACTATTTTGATGCCATTGAACGCCTCTTCGAGCGGTTGAGGGGGGTCGACGAGATCCTCACGGACCCGGATATCACCACCGTGCGTCTGGTGACCAATCCCGAGAAAATCGTCCTGAGGGAGACGCAACGGGCCTTCATGTATTTCCATCTGTACAAGATGCACGTCGATGCCATCATTATGAACAGGGTGTTTCCCGAGGAAGTGTCCGACCGCTACTTCAGCCGGTGGAGGAAGAGCCAGGAGAAGTATCTGGCCGAGGCGAAAGACTGTTTCACCCCCGTCCCCATCCTACCGGTCAACCTTTTCAGGGAAGAGGTTCTGGGGCCGGAGAGCCTCGGCCGGCTGGCAGAGGGAATATACGGTCAAAGGAATCCCCTCGAACGTTTTTTCATGGGGCAGGCCTTTCAGTTGCGCAAACAGAACGGTGAATATCGTTTAACCCTGAAATTGCCCTTTGCCGGAAAGGATCACATTGATCTGAACAAGATTTCCGATGAACTGATCGTCCGGGTGGGCAGTTTCAAGATGCACCTGCTTCTGCCGAGACAGGTGGCTGCCGCTACGTCCATCAGGGCCAGGCTTGAGAGCCAGTATCTCCAAGTCTATTTCGGAGGTGAAGAAAATGGATGAAGACAAAAAAGCGGAGGAATCCGGCCATGGGTGCCCGGTGGGGGCGCTTTTCCGGGATCTGGAAAAGATCTTCGGGAAAAAATCCTCTTTTTTTGAACATCTCACCGGCGCTCGCATCGAATTCCTGAAGGGTGTCAGGACCTTTCTTGACAAGCGTATCGAAGAACTCGAGAAAGAGGAGAGTGGGGAGGGTGGAAAGAAAATAACCAGGATCAGGGTGGAAGATGAAGGGGAGTGATCCAGCAGAAAGTATGAATAGGGGCTTGGCAGGAAAGTCCTCATGGATGAGCTGGACAAAAAGATTTTTCCCGGTTTTCATGACCCTGGCTTGCGTCTTCCGGCCGATGAGGGGAGGGGCCGAAACCACGTTGCCCTTCAGTCCCGGAGAAAAGCTTTCCTACGAGGTCAGCTGGGTTCATATACCGGCCGGGGAAATGCGGCTGGAGGTCATGCCCATGAAGGAACTGGAGGGGAAAAAGGCCTACCATTTCATGATGACCAGTACGACCTACAGCTACGTGGACCTCTTTTACAAACTGAGACAGACCGTAGATGCTTTCACCGACAACGGGATGACCCACTCCATCTTCTACAGAAAAAAGACCAGGGGCAAAAAGGACAGGGACGAAACGGTCCATTTCGACTGGGAAAGCCGCGTTGCAACCTATGAGAAAAACGGCAGGGCCGAGGACAAGGTGGCTCTCCTCCCCGGCACATTTGATCCCCTTGCCATATTCTATGTCCTCCGGCTCCACGATCTTCACGTGGGCCGGACGGTCCAGGTGCCGGTCTCTGACGGGAAAAAATGCGTCATGGGCAAGGCAGATGTTGTCAAAAGAGAAAACATCCGCGTGGGGGAGAGGATCTACGATACGTTCCTGGTTCTGCCCGACCTGAAGCATATCGGCGGTGTATTCAGGAAGAGCAAGAACGCCGTCCTCAAGATCTGGTTCGCCGCGGATGGCACGAAGATCCCCGTCAGGGTGGAGAGCAAAGTCAAGGTAGGAAGTTTTGTGGCGGAACTGACCCGGATTTCTCACCAATAATCTGCTCCGACGTCGGATAGGCCCATGCCTATAGCGTTGCGCTTGAAAAAGACCTCGACGTAATGCAGGTACGCCTATGGCCGTTTTCCTTCGCGTGCCTTATATTCATGGGACTCTCCACCGTCTCACAACGAAGATCGGTGAAAAACCCGGCCCGACGAACCAGTGAGTCAGGACACATTTCTCGCCTCCGTTCTCAATTAGTCGCGGGAGGAGGCATTGACAAAGGCGCGAAAAAGCTTCTTGGAGTAGGTATCCGTCTTCCAGGTCCCTTCCGGATGCCACTGGACCCCGATAGTAAATACCCTTTTGGGGTCTTCCATCGCTTCGATGATACCGTCTTCCGCCCGCGCGCTGACCATCAGGTTGGCGGCCACGTCCTTGACGGCCTGGTGGTGCCTGCCGTTCACCCAGATCTTTTTTCTATTGAAAATCTTGTGGAGCAGGGTACCATCATCGATCCGGATGGAATGGGTGTTGACCCCTTTTCTCGCCTTCTGCACATGGTTGATGCTGTGCTCGACCTGACTGGCAATGTCCTGATACAGGGTACCCCCCTGGGATACATTCAGGGTCTGGATGCCGCGGCAGATGGCCAGAATAGGCAGATCGCCCGGCATGGCCCGGCGGGCAAGCTCCAGTTCCGTTCGATCGAGTTCCTCATCGATGTCTCCCAGTCCGGCCAGAGGGGCTTCCCCGTAGGCTCTCGGGTTGATATCGGGCCCCCCGCTCAGGATCAGTCCGTCCAGGTGATGGAGGATGGCGTCCAGGGAATCTGCCGATTGGGCGATCGGGATGAGGAGGGGTGCACCGCCGCACGAAAGCACGGCCTCGCTGTAGGCGTTGAAGGTATAATCCATGTAGTGGCCCGGGTCATAACCGCCCCAACCACCCCCGATCAAACGGGAACAGGTGATGCCGATTAGAGGTCGCATGTATAGCACTCCTGGTTTTCATCAAATAGTGTTATTTTTCGTTCATTCATGTTGTTCGCTGAAAGCCGCAACAAGATATCATCTTTCTTACCACCTGTACATCCTTTTGCGTGACGCTAATCAGCCATGAGGGGGAAAACCTTTCGGTCTTTCATCCTCACATAACCGTGGTGGGTCAGACGAAAGTGGGGAATGGCCGCATTGCCCTGGGTGTTCAGGGTGAGCAGGGGGTTCTCCCACTTTACACCGTTCCGGCGGAGTTTTTCTTCAAATTGCCGAATCCGGTCCCTTGCCACCTCCATGGGCTCCAAGGTCACCGCACCGCACAAAGGGGCCGGGAATTCAGCCACCACTTCCCGGCCGATGGCATAGACCGCCCCGCCGCCTAAACCCTTCAGCCTTTCGATAACCGTCTCCATGGATAGCGTATCGCAGCCCAGGACGATCATGTCCGGCGTATCCCAGCACATGGTGGATCCGCAGGCCCCCTGTTTGAGGCCGAATTCCTTGATAAACCCTAAGAATGCCTCGCCCCCGCCAGTCCGGTCGACGGCCAGGGCCATGTTCAGGCTTCCTGGTTCCCATGGGTGGGAGAGATCCACGATTGCCTCTTTCGTCACCAGCCTGGTGACCATTTCCACCGCCCTCACCCTGCCCTCTTTGGGAGGCTGGATGGAGACCATTTCAGGTATATTCACCGTTCGGAACATAATCTCCGGGAATGACACCTTTCTGGGCTCCGCCCTGGTTTTCCCGTCATGAAAGATGACCTCTCCCTCGCGTATGACGGCCTGCGGGGAGTAATCTTCAGGAGAAGGGATGATCACCACGTCGGCGAGCCGTCCTGGGGAAAGTGACCCAAGGATGTGATCCAGGCGGAAATGCTCCGCCACGTTCAGGGTGACCATCCGGTAAACCTGGGAGGGGTCGATCCCCAGCTGGAGTGCATAGCGGACGGCCGCGTCCAGGTACCCCTCGGAAAGGAACCCTTCCGGGTCCATGCCGTCCGTGCAGAGGACCAGGCGGCGTTTGTCAATGGGTCTCTTGAAAATCCCCTTGACCCCGTCCAGTTCCTTGCGGATGGCCCCCTGCCTGATCATGACCCAGTAGCCGAGTCTGAGTCGCTCCAGAACCTCCTTTTCGGTTATAGGCTCGTGGCAGGAGGAGACGCCGAAGGAGGTGTAGGCCTGAAGCTTGTTGCCTGACGCCCCGGCCGAGTGGCCTTCCAGCCGTTTCCCGTGAGACAGGGCCGCTCGTGCCAGTTCCCTGACCCGCTCTCCCTGCCGGCCTTCCAAAAGCAGGTTGCCCCAGTAGATTTCTCCGATACCGAGACACTTGGGGTCCTCCAGAAAGGGCAGGAGGTCTTCATTGGAGGGGACATTTTTCTCTACGGAAGAGGTGAGCCCGCACAGGGGGGAGAGGGTGTAGCAGAAACGAAGCGGCTGGTCCTCGATCCCCTCTACAAAATACCTGATCCCGTCGGTCCCTACAACGGTGGCCAGTTCAATGGTCTCCGTAATTACCGTGGTCGTCCCGGTAGGGATTACGTGTCTCACGAATTCTTCTATGCCCATGAGGTTGAGGATATGGGTGTGGCCTTCCATGAGACCCGGGAGCAGGACCATGCCACGGGCATCCATGAAAACGGTCCCTTCGGCCTTTATGGGCTCTTGATCGGGCCCGGCATAGGCGATCCAGCCGTCCTTGATCCAGAGGGATTGACTTTCAAGGAATTCGCCCGTGTAGGAATTAAAAAGGAGGCCGTTTTGGATGATAAGGTCCGGCGGCATTTCTTTCAAAGGAACCCGGTATAGATCGGCCGGGGGCAGTTGTGGGTTCATTATCACCTCATTCTTTATATCGTAAGGTTACCATTACTCCATCACTCCATGATGTGAGGAAACCCCAATACATCAGAAGCTTTATTGATGCCACGAGTAGCAACCTTTGAGAAACCAAGGGATCCGAACCTGACACTCTTTTTCAGACCCTTTCTAAACACTCCTGAGGAAATGGACGCCTATTTGGGGTTTAGGAGTAACCGCCATAGGTCGCCAGGGGTTCCGGAGGGGTAAACCCCAAAAAGCCGTCCATGTCGGAGTTGGTTGCCAAGTGCACTATGAGAAAGCGTCTAAAAAAGAGTCTCATGCCCAGCTCCTGAGTGCCGGCGAGCAAATCGTCTTCCTTGTAAGACTTTGGGATAACGAAAAGCTTGGCCTTCTGCAAACGGATTTTTCATCAGACCTTGTAAAGCGCGTCCATATACCGTTCCAGCAGGTCCCCCACGATGCTCCTGAAGGGAAGGGTGGCGGCCAGTCCGTAGACGGGAGCCATCCCGCCCTTTTCCTCCGGGTTTTCTTTTACAAATTGAACCGCGGATTTGAGATCGCGGATGAAGCGCTCGGCCACCCCAGGCTGCGTGTGCCGCAGGGTCACACAAAGGTGCATGCAGGAAGGCTTGTGCAGCCCGTTGAGGCTCCAGTGTTTCTCGGTCATCCGGTCCATGACGCGGTAGATATCCAGTGTCTTCGATCCGAAGGCAATGACCCACAGGGGATCGCCCAGCACATGCAAATCCTCCATATCATGGATCGCCTGTTTGATTTTTGCCCCGGTTTCGAGGATCCTCCTGGTGGCTTCCAGATAGCCTTCCTGCCCCACGGAGAGCATGGCGGCCCAGCAGGCGGCGCTCAACGCGCCGGGCCGGCTCCCGGCGAAGGTGGGAGAAAAATAGAGTCCTCCGGGCCAGTCCGTGGCCTTGAAATACTGGTAGCGGCGCAGTTCCCGGCCGCGGTACAGGATGACGGACGTCCCCTTGGCGGCGTAACCGTATTTGTGTGTGTCCGCAGATATGGAGGTGACACCGGGCAGTCTGAAATCAAAGGGGGGCACGCTGTAACCCAACCGTTCGGCCCAGGGCAGGACAAATCCCCCCAGGCAACCATCCGTGTGAAACCCGATTTTGCGCCGCCGGGCGATTTCCGAGAGTCTTGCAATGGGATCAACCATGCCGTGGGGGAAAGACGGGGCAGAGCCCACCAGGACGATGGTGTTGCGGGTAATGGCCCTCCGGGCGGCTTCCACATTCGCCCGGTAGCTTTCGTCAACAGGGATGTGTTTGATTTTTATATTGAAATACTGGGCGGCCTTGTCGAAGGCGGCGTGGGCGGTGACCGGCACGACCATCTCCGGGCGTGTAATGCCCTTTTTGTCCCTGGCCCAATCCCGGTAGGTCTTCATGGCCAGCAGGATGCTCTCGGTCCCACCTGAGGAGACCACGCCGCATACCTGTTTGTCGGGTTGCCCGGACCCACCCGTTTTTCCGGCCCCCAACATCTGAGCGGTCATGGAGACCACCTCACCTTCGTATTTGGAGATGCTGGGCCACAGGTCCGAGTGGAGGGGATTGGTCTGGGAATTGAGCCCGTAGACCCGGTTCAGAAAACGGATGTGCTCTTCATCGCCGTGATACACCGCACCGGAGGCGAAACCGTCCTTCCAGCGGGATTCCTCCAGGGACTTGAGGGCTTCCATTTCGCCAATAATTTCTTCGTGTCCGATTCCCTTCTCCGGGATCCCTGCGTAGGTTGAAAATTGCGATTTGTAGGGCTTGACCTGTTTTTCGATGTCTTTCATCAGGACGTCAAACTCTTTTTCCACCCTTCTCCGGACAGCGGGTACACCCTTCAGGTATTTGAAGATCCATGTCACGAATCGGGGGTTCAGCTTTCCGAGAAAGCTGTTGGAAATTTTCTCAATATCCATGAGGTCCTCCCGCTCCTAAGACCGGTTCAGCCGGGCATAGATGCGCCGGTTGTGCTTGTAGATGTTTTTGAACTCCCTGAAGAGTTCGTCGTAGATTTTGCGGTTTTCCGGGTTCGGCCGGTAGGTGTTGGAAATCCGGACCAGGCCGGGGATGTCCTCAAAGCGCAGGCAACCCAGGCCGGCGGCGGCCAGGAAGGCCGCACCCCGCAGGTTGGCCAGGATGGGGTCCTTGACCTGTTTGATGGTCCGGTTGAACACGTCGGCGTGGATCTGGCACCAGATGTTTGAATTGGCACCCCCGCCGATCATATGAACGGGGTTCAGGGGCCGGTGGATAAATTTCTCAACGTATCCCAGGAGCCACCGCGCGTTGTATGCCACACCCTCCAGGACCGCACGGATCAAATGCTCGCGGGTGGTGCTCAAGGATTGATTGAAAATCCCGGACCGCACCGCATGGTCCTCGACAGGTGTCCTCTCGCCATAAAGCCAGGGGGTGAAAATCACCTTGTCACTCCCGGCGGGCACGTTCTCCGCGATGCGGTCAAAGATCTTGTAGACGTCCGGGACCTCCTCGTCCCTCAGCAACTGGTCCTTGTGGTAGATGATGTTGTCCCGCAGAAAAGTGAGGCAGGCCCCGGCGGTTTCCTGTTCGTTGGCAATGAAATACCTCCCCGGAATGGCCGACGGCAGAGAGGCCATGTTGTGAAAAATGTCCGTCTTCTTGTAGGGCACATGACAGGTGAGCCAGGAAGACGTGCCGATGTAAAGGTGTCCTTCAAAATCCCTGACAGCGCCGGAACCCACGGCAGCGGCCTGGACATCGGGAGTCCCCATGACCACCTGGACATCTTCTCTCAGGCCAAGCTCCCGGGCCACCTCCCTTTTGACGGGGCCGAGGATATCCACGGCCTGCCTGAGGTCAGGAAATTTTTCACGTTCCACGCCGGCCATCCTGAGAAGGCGCTCATCGTAATCCACTTTTTCCAGGTTCCGGTTGTCCGTGAGCCAGTGGAGGGCAATGGAATCGTAAGAGGCTGCGAATTTCCCGGTCAATTTCAGATTGATGTAGTCTTTGGGTTCCAGGAACTTGTAGGTTCTGGCGTAGATGTCGGGATGTTCGTTCTTGAGGTAGAGGATATGGGCAATGGGATCCTTGCCCGAAGCACTGGGGATTCCTCCTGTCAAACGCAGCCATTTCACAAGCTTGAAGACGTCATACCCCTGGACCCGAATGGGTCCTCCGGCGATGTCCTTCACATACCGGTTTCCCCGGGAATCCAGCCAGATGATGGCGTTGAAGAGCGGGGTCCCATCCCGGTCCACAGCCACCGTGCCCGACCACTGGGTGGAGCAACAGATGGCTACGATCTCTTCCGGCGGCACCAGTCCCTTCTGAAGGACGCGCCGTGCGGTCCCGAGGATGGTGTCCCACCATTCATCCGGGCGCTGTTCCGCGCCGCCCCCCGGCAGGAGGATGACCTCATTCCTTTCAAAGGCGGAATCCACCACCTCCCCGCCGGTGGAGATCAAAGCCGATTTGGGTCCCGATGTTCCCAGGTCTATGGCTAGGATGTATTTCTCACCTACCTCCGCCATGGTATTCCTCTGTTCCTCTCAAATATGCCCATGTGTCAACCGGTTATCATCTTTGATTCCTTCAATCTCGTGGAGATGAAGAGGTTCAGAAAAGAAAGGATGATGAAAATGATCATGAATACGGTCATATCCCCCGTCTCAGCATTTTTCAGGGCATCCATCCCGAAGATGAAGACAATCCCCGAAATCTGCCCAGCCAGTACGATGAGGCCCTGGGAGGTGGATTCCGGGACCGGATAACTGACCTCCGCGCTGTACTGGAATCCGATGGGGTAGGCGCTCATGAAGAAGAACCCCAGCACGGCCGAGGAAAGAAGGAGGACAGGATAACTCTGGGCGAAGGCGAGACCTGCAAGTCCCGGGATGGACCCGGCCATGGTCAGGATGAGGAAGTTTTTGCGCTTCCTCACGCGGTCCGAAAGGATGGGGAAGATGATGGCGCCGAAAATGCCTGCTACGATCATGGCGGCCCCCACCATGCCGGCCTGTTCCGCGGTGAACCCCCTCGGGTGCAATATCTGCTCGATCCAGGTGGTGACCGCGTTGAACATCCCCAGGCCTATGAAAAAGAGAACCAGCATATACTTCATGTCCCTGTTCCTGAAGATGTCCATCACGCCCTCGAGAAAGCGGAAATGGGCCGTTTTTTCTTCCCTGGAGGGCGGTGTGGGAGGGGCCTCCTTCATGAAGACAATAAAGAGAAAAGAGACAACGGCCGAGACCACGCCGTACCAGAGAAGCGTTCCGGGAATGCCGTGACCGCTGGTGATCAAAGGGGTCAAGGCCATGGCGAGAATAATGCCGACGAACTGGGCAAGGACGGGGATCCCGGCGGCGGTGGCCCTTTCCTCGATGGGAAACCACGAAGCGCCGACGGCGGTAATGGCATTGAGGACAAAGGGTTGGCCCAACGCCAGTCCAAACTGGCTCACCATGACCACGGTATAATTGGAGGCGTAGAATCCCCTGAGCAGTCCGAAGATCCCTGTCAGAAGGGCTCCTATTCCGATCCCCATCCTGATGCCGAAAGTGTCTATCAAATACGATGCCGGAAGGCACACGACGATATAGACGATCATGAACGACATGGACAGGAGGCCGATTTTGAGTTCGGAGACCCCGTAAAAGAGGGCGGCCTGTCCGGTAACCGGCGCGAAGGCGATCCAGTTCAGCTGCACCACCGCGTTGAGCAGGGCAAAGACGGTGATGATGAACCATCTGTAAGCATACAGGGTGATGTGCTCGTCCGATAGGGTATCAGCGACTTGCCCGACCATTGGCTGCCCTCCATATTTTTGTTGGAGCATTGATGACTTCCAACGAAGTCACTTTATCGAACGCGCATAAAGAAGCGATTCTGACGATCTTTTTCATGTGCTTTCTCAAAGTGCCCTTGGCAATTCACTTTTACATGGACGGCTATTTGGGATTTAAACCTCCTAAACCCATGCGCTCACTACTGCGTACCGCTAAACCCCAAATAACCGTCCATCCCCTCCGGAGTGTTTAGAAAGCATCTGAAAAAGATTGTCATGTTCGGTTCCCATTCCTCACTTATATGCTGCCGCTTGCGGCATAAATCAGCTTTTTACAAAGTCATCATTGCTGTGAAGTTCTATTCTTTGAGATAGGCCCTCCCGATGGTCACCGGTTCCACCGGAACATTCTCATGATATCCCTTGGTACCAGTTTTCACACCCTTTATCTTGTCGATGACATCCGTTCCTTTTACCACCTTTCCAAAGACGGCATATCCAAAACCGCTGGGGCTTTCATCCTGGTGATCGAGAAAATCGTTGTCGTCCACATTAATAAAGAACTGGGATGTGGCGGAATCCACGACGTTGGTGCGTGCCATGGCCAGGGTGTACATCTCGTTCTTCAAACCGTTTCCGGCCTCATTCTTGATGGCCTTTTTGTTCGGTTTCTCATTCATCTGTTTGTCAAGACCGCCGCCCTGGATCATGAATCCGTCGATGACCCGGTGAAAGATGAGGTCGTTGTAAAACCCTTCTTCCACATAGGACTTAAAATTAGCGACGGTGATGGGCGCCTTTTCAGGATAGAGTTCAACCTCGAAATTTCCCAACGACGTTTCAAACGTTACTCCATTGCCTGCAGGGGTTCCACCTTCTTCAATATCACTTGTTCTTGTCATATCCTCTCCTTTCAGAATAACCCGAGGCATCGGGTTTGAGTGCCACCTTCAGCAGTGCGCTCGCATGGACCGCCCTTTAGCGGTCAAAAAGCGATGGCACGCCTTGAACGCGTACTATAGTGTGGGACAGGACAGCCTGTCAATGGCCGAGCATGCCTTTTTTCGTCTGTTATTTTTTCTTGACATCCGGCACAAAGTTTTCTATATAAAACGATAGTTTTCTATAAAAAACAGTGAGGCACAGGAATTGCGATTCAAGACCGTCCATGCCATTGAGAGGGGTTTCGGAATACTGGGACTGTTGGCGGAGCAAAAAAGGCCGCTGGGCACAAGCGAGATATCCGATGCATTGGGGTTGCACAAGGGCACCGTGTTCAATATCCTGCACACCCTTGTGGCCCTGGGTGTTTTGCAGAAAGAGGAAGGAAAATTTTTTTTCGGGGCCAGGCTTTACTTGCTGGGCAGGGCGGCGGAAGAGGAAACCAACCTGATTTCCAAGATACATCCTTACCTTGTGAAAATCAGTGAGCAGACCGGTCTTTCCGCGTTTCTCGGCATGCGTGCCGGGCGCAAGGCTGTGATTCTCGATAAGTCCGAATCGACCCAGGATCTACGGATATCGGCGCCGATCGGAAGCCGGATTCCCTTGCTGGCCGGAGCTCACGGGAAGGCCTTCCTGGCCCAGTTGCCCGACAGCCGCATCAAGGATATCATTTCAAGTGAGGATCTGCAGGCCTTTACCCCCCATTCCTGTGTGAGCAAGGAAGCATACATGGAGCAGATCGAGAGAGTTCGAAGGGAAGGTATCGCCCTGGATCACCAGGAATACATGGAAGGCGTGCGTGCACTGGCCATCCCGTTGAATATCAATCGAAAGGATCTGCAACTTGCCATCTGGGCGGTGGGGTTGAACGGCCAAATCAAGGAAAGTACTGCCGGGACCTTTGCCCTGCTTTTGAAGGATATCGCAAAGGAGATCGAAGACGCCTTTGCCCTTGAAAGGGGGGCCTGACATGTCTGCAACCACCTCTCCCTATTGGAATCCTTGGCTCGAGACGCTTGTGCCCGAGAGGCTGAAGGCCCTTGAGCTGAAGAATTTTCGCAAACACATGCACTATGCAAAGTCCCATTCGGCCTTTTACAGAGAAAAACTCAGGGACTTCCAACCGGATGACATCAAGACTTTCAGGGATTTGAAACACCTGCCGCTTACGGACAAGGAGGATCTTCGCCTTGCCCAGGAACGCGAAGAACCCACCATCTACGGAGACATACTGGGTGTCAGACCCGAGGAAGTGTGCCATTTTCGGCAAACGTCGGGTACGACGGGCAAACCCGTCTATGTCCCGGAGAGTTATGAGAGCTGGCAATGGCGGGTGGAGGTCTGGAGTCATATCCTCTGGATGGCAGGTTTCCGTGAAACGGACCGGGTATTTGTTCCCTTTGGATACAACGTCTATGTGGCCTTTTGGGAGGGGCACTACGCCGCGGAAAAGCTCGGTTGTGAGGTCGTGCCGGGAGGGGCTCTGGATACCAGAGGGCGGATCAACAAGATGTTACAGGTCAAGGCTACCGCGTTGCTGAACACCCCCACATACGGCTTGCACATGGCGGAAACGGCCGGGAAAATGGGAATAAACCCGGCGGAGATCGGCATCAGGAAGATGTTGTGCGCCGGGGAGCCCTTGCCCCGGGCCACACGCCGGATGCTCGAAAAGATCTGGGGTGCTGAGGTCTACGACCACATCGGAGGCACGGAACCCTGTGCGTGGGCCGCCATGTGCGGAGAACGAAACGGTCTCCACATCATGGAGCCCTTTTTTCTGGTGGAGATTCTTGACATGGAGGATACCCGCAAGGAGGCGAAGGAGGGGGAACTGGGTACAGCCGTCGTGACGCCTCTCGGGAGACGTTCGTTTCCCCTGGTCCGTTTCAATACCAAGGATGTGGTCCGAAAGGCCAAAAGTGGCTGTCCGTGCGGCAGGACATCCACTAAGATCTCGGGTGTGTTCGGCCGAGCCGATGATCTGACGAAGATCAGGGGAGTGCTCTTTACCCCTGTTTCCGTGGAAGAGGTCCTCCGGGAAGAATTTCCCTTGATCACTGAATATGAGATTCTGGTTCGGAAAAAGGGCGCCATGGACGAGATTGGCCTCAGGATTGAGCCCCACGAAGAGATGGGGGCCGATGCACAGGCGACGCTAACGGAAAGGGTATCCGAGAGGCTCAAGATGAAAACCAACCTGCGATTCAATGTCCAAACGGCCCGTCCGGGGGAATTGCCCCGTTACACACTCAAATCCAGGCGTTTCAGGGATTTGAGGAAGATGACTTCGTAAGAAGCCGGTTTATGCCGCAAACGGCACCCTGTGAGCAACAAAGTGGAGGAGGCCTGGCACTCTTTTTCAGACCCTTTCTAAACACACCGGAGGAGATGGACGCCGATTTGGGGTTTAGCGCTATGCAGTAGATTCTCATAGGATTCAGGCGCGTTAAACCCCAAATAGCCGTCCATGTCGGAGTTGGTTGCCAAGTGCACTATGAGAAAGCATCTGAAAAAGAGTGCCAGGCTTCCTCCTGAGTTTCGGTGAAACAGACGACTTCGTTGGAAGTCATCTTCGTGCCCATGGACGGACTTTTTACGATTCTATCAAGGAAGGAGCAAAAAGATGTTTGATGATACCGGTATTCATGACACGGCTCCCCTTCTGGAAATGAAGAAAAAGATCGACGAGATTGAGAGACTTGTTCTCGACCTGCAGGCCCTCGGCACAGGTGCACCCGTGCTGGAGAAGAATACAAGGTGTATCCTGGGGTTTGTTCATGTACTGAAATTCGGGATCTCGGATATCGCCGGGATCACGGATACACAAGGAGGATAGCAATGGGAGAGGTATTGAAAATCCGTACGGGGTGCCGCCAGTGTCACGGCGGGTGCGGCGTGATCGCGCATGTCAAGGACGGCAAAGTCATCAAAGTTGAGGGCGACCAGGATTCCCCCCTCAGTCACGGCACCCTCTGCAGCAAGGGATTGTCCGTAACCCAGTTGGC
>CAYOIU010000061.1:0-15875 GCA_964404085.1 uncultured Desulfobacteraceae bacterium
CCAACGGATACCGCGTTGAGGCCATGTGGCCCAAGCTCAAGAGGTTGAAGTATTTCCTTTACTTTACAAGTATCGACGGACTCGAGTCATATAACGACCGGGTCCGGGGGAAGAAGGGGGCCTTTACACATGCGCTGAAAGGACTCAAGCTGTTTGAGAGTATTGGTGTAAAAACGAGAATGATCAACACCGTTGTCACCCCGGCCAATCTCAAAATGCTCGATGAGATGCTGCGAATCTTTAGAGAGAGCGGCGCAACCCGTTGGGCCCTTACGCCTACAGCGAGTGTGGGAAGGGCAGCTCACGATAACCAATACACCCTGGATGGAAATCAGTTGAGATATCTGCTTGACTTTATAGCCGGAAATCAAGACAGAATGAACGTGGATCTCGGCGAATCACATACCTATCTGAAAAATCTCTACGGAAAATCTTTTGGAAAGCCCTTTTTCTGCGGGGCAGGGCTCACCAGGTGTGCTGTCATGCCGGACGGAGAGGTTTTGGGTTGTCAGCAGGCCTACGACAACGCCCTGTCCGAGGGGAACATACGCGACGTCCCTTTTTCAAGGATCTGGAAAGAGAGATTCACCCGCTTCAGACAGGCCGGTTTCCCGGAATACTGCTCAGGCTGTGAATTCCTGAATGGGTGCCAGGGAGGATGCTGGGCGGAGATGGAGGTCCAGAAGGGTTGTTTGAAGGATCTTAGAGAGAAACCCTGAAATGCTCATGAAAGAGCCCCTAAATCCCTTATTACACACAATCATTAGCGATCTCAGGGCCTTTTTTCTGCTCCGGCGTTCTTTCAGGCTACTCTGCCGGGAGTATGAAAATGTGGACGGGGAGGAAGCAAAGGAGAAGCGTTTTCTATATGTGGGCGAAGGCGAAAGCCTGAGCTATCTTGAAGAGCTTTATTTCAGCGGGTGGAGGAGGAAATCCTCAGGCACCCTTTCCCTCCTGGACCTCAGGAGGAAAATGGGTGATTTGGTGGCAAAGGACTGTTTCCTTTTTGTTGAAATAGATCGCTTGCTCCATTTCATGATTCCCCGGGGCTTCTTCCTGACTTTCCCGTGGATAAGGCAGAAAGTGCACTTAACAACGCCTACCTATTTGAAAAAAAGGCAGAAGATCAACAGCAACTTCGGGAGAAAGGTCAGAAAATATGGATACACTTACAGGATGACACGCAATCCCGGTGCCGTTGTCAGATTCTATGAGGAATTTTATGTCCCTTACATAAAGGACCGTTTTCAGGAACAGTGCTTTCTGAGAAGCCTCGGGGAATTCCAGAGTGCAGTGGAATCAGGGTTCCTCCTGCAGGTTCTTGACGGGGGGAAATGGGTCTCAGGTGCAATCTGCCAGGTCCGGGGAAAAAGTATCACGGTTCTGGCCTTTGGTGTGCATAAAAATCACTTCGATCACCTGAGACATGGTGTCCTTTCTTCAGCTTATTATTTTATTTTTTTATGGGCCGAAAAAACCGGCTTGGAAACAGTCGATCTGCTTCGAAGCAGGGCTCATGCAGGGGATGGCGTCTATGAACACAAACGAAGGTGGGGAGCTCAAGCGGAAAAAGACCCCTGGCTTCATACGGGAATTTGGATATATGCGCCTGACTCCATAGAGATTCCTTCCCTGCTGGAAAAGCAGCTGATTTGGCGCGGGAATCGGTTTGTCGAACTGAAATCCCTTCACACATAAGGATATTCCCATGGCATTGCCTACATTTATAGTTCTTGGTGCTGTCAAGGCTGGCACAACTTCACTTTATCACTATCTCTCCCAGCACCCTGACATCCAGATGAGTCAATGGAACTGGCCCCGTTTCTTTCACCTGGATGGTGAATATCCGGATTTCGACGTGTTGGCAGCGAAGTATGGCCCCAAGCATCACCTCGAATCCGAAAAGCGCTTTAGACTGATGTTCCCACCCAGGATTCCAAGGGATGTGAAAGCCTACGAGTCATTGTGGCCGGAAGGGCGGAAAAACCAAGTTCGTGGAGAAATCTCACCCACCTATCTTTATGACGCAGCGGTCCCCGCTCGTATTCGTAAACGTCTGCCTAACGCAAAACTTATCGCAGTCTTGCGCAGCCCTGCGACGCGGGCCTATTCTCATTACATAATGGATGTACGTAACGGCTGGGAGGAAATCAGCGATTTCTCAAAGGCTTTGCCGGAAGAGCCTGTCGAAATAGATGATTTCTGGTGGGGTTGGCGACACTATGTGCGGCATGGTTTCTATGTGGACGCACTTAAACGGTTCTTACAAGAATTCCCACCCGAGCAGATCAAAATCCTGATCTATGACGATTACCTGGCTTCACCTCAAAAGATGCTGTACAATATATTCCGTTATCTAGGCATAGATAGTTCATTTGAAGTTGATATGTCTTTGCGTTATAACCAAGGGCAAGTTATCAGGGAAACATTTCTCACTCACCTCATTCGTTCCCGTCACCCTGCCAAGAATTTGCTTCTCTCCCTATTACCCAAGAAATTCATCCTGTCACTCAGGCAGCAAATAATCGACAGGTCTTTGGTTAAGGCCCCATCCGTATCAAAGGAGATTCATCGGAAGCTCATAGAGACCTTTCGAGATGATGTCCTTTGTCTTCAGGACCTTTTGAATCGGGACCTTTCGAGCTGGTTACGGTAGACAGATTCAATGTAAAATTATTAACACGTATTTCTCACGGAAAGGATAAGCCAGGGACATTCAGTGAAAAATCGAGCTTAATATGAGCCATTAAGATGTTATATCGTTTTCAACATATTTCAGCCGCCTTTCGTTCTCCGCTTGGAAGGTTACGGCTATTGAGAGACCTGTATCAACGCTCCTTGCCGATCGTATATCGCGCGGCCTGTCTTTACAGGAGGCTGTGTTTGCGCGGGGTGCTCATAGTTGCTGTTGTGGGGTCCTTTGGTAAATCAACTGCCACAAAGGCCGTGTCCGCTTCTCTTAGAGGCGGCGTGGAAAAGATTTCAGAGAGAAATTCGTTGGCTTTTGTTGCCCGCGAAATACTCCTGACCACACCTTTTCAACGCTACAAGGTTATTGAAGTTGGTATATCAGGCGTCGGGCAAATGGTGAAACAGGCAACAATGCTCCGGCCGGGCATAACGATTGTGACCGCCATAGGGAGTGAGCACAACCGATCATTAGGGTCTCTGGAGGTTGCCAGATCAGAAAAATTTGAAATGGTACGTATCCTTCCCAAAACAGGCCTTGCCGTATTGAATGGAGATGATCCTCATATTCAGGAAATGATAAAGGATACGCCTTCGCGGATAAAAACATACGGTATGGGCGAAGAAAATGATATCCGCGCAAGCGATATCAGGCTCGAGTGGCCTTCCGGAACCCGGTTTACGCTGCATATGGGTGGAAGGACACACCCTATGCGAACGCACCTCCTGGGCCGCCATATGGTCTACCCTGCCCTTGCTGCAATAACCGTTGCCTCCTTTGGTGGTCGGACCATTGAAGAGATCCAGGCGTCACTTGAAAAGGTCCTTCCCGCACCTGGACGTATGCAGCCTGTAAGGCTTTCAATCGGCGCCTTTCTTCTGAGAGACGATTACAAATCGGCATTGGAAACCATTCATGCTGCGCTGGATGTGTTGTCGGAAATACCGGCCAGACGACGAATAATCGTTCTGGGTGAAGTGTCGGAACCCATGGGCAGTGCAGGTCCGATATATCGAGACGTGGGAATGCGAGTTGCCAAAATTGCGGCACGGGTTGTCCTGGTCGCTTCCCGCAGAAACTTCCAGGCTTATAAGACAGGGATGACCCGTGGCGGACTGGCCAGGGCCTCAATTGCTAGGGCGGCTAGCCACTCCGAGGCCGTCGGGATCATTGAGAGCTATGGGCTGAAGGAGGGGGACGTGGTTCTGGTCAAAGGACGCGATACCCAAAGGCTTGAAAGAATATCCTTTGCATTGATGGGACGGAAGGTCCGATGCAATGCGGATTTCTGTGGTATGAAGGCGACCCGATGCGCACATTGTTCCGAATTGTAGCTCAAAGAGCTGATTATGCCCTCTCTTTTAAAATCAAACTGAACTTCTCATAAACTCTACCTCCAAGGAGAAAGGAGCCCTTTGAAAATGGAACGGATCGAATTATCACTCTTACGCGGCATCTGCCAGACACCTGCCTATGTGGCACATGAGAAAGGCTTTTTCAATGATGAAGGAATGGACGTGGAGTTGTCAATCCCTGCAACTGCCTGGCAGGTTCCCCAGAAATTCGAAGAGGGAGCAAATCGGTTTGCGGTGATCCCCTGGACTCGCGTCGCAGCCACAGAAGGGTCGGATTCGCCCCTCGTGGTTGTGGCAGGATCTGGGTACGAAGAAGCAGCTATCGTTGTCCGGAAAGGGATGACAATTGAAAAGGTACACAGCGTAACGGTGCCCCAACGAGGCGGGATGAAAGATCTCACCGCAATGGGACTCTTGGAAAGTCTAGGGTGGAAAGAGGTGGAAAAGCTCCGTCAGCCTTCGGGCGATGGAGCAATTATCTCATTCTTCGGGGGAGGGGCGGATGCTGCTTCCATGGTTGAACCCTATGCTACTATGCTTCAGGAGATGGGCGTGGGGGAGATTGTCCGACGCACCGGTGATATCTGGCCAGGCGCCCCAGGTTGTTGTCTTACCACCAGCGCATCTCTCCGGGACAAACAGCCAGGCCTGGTTTACAGGATTGTAAAATCCTTTTTAAGGGGTGCTGAAATTGTGCATAAAGACCCGGATGAAGCAGCAGCCATCGCGCACCGATACATCGGCGTGCACCCCAGGTTTATAAGAAAGGCGCTTGACAGTAACACACCCCAAGTGAATGGAATTAGAAATGATGCCGCCATGGAGAAAGTACTCTCGCTCATGCTGGATCTCGGGTACATTGATCGCATACCGATCCATTACAGGGATCTGACTTTCCTGGACCGTGCTCTCGGTGAAAGGAACAAATAGATCATGGCGTTAAGTCATCTCGCCCTATGGATCAATCTGGCCAGAGGGCTGCCGGCCTTTCTGAAAAACCCGGTTATTCCAAACCAGGCGCCCCAGGGAATCCGATATCGTTTAGAACAACGGGACGAACTTTTCCTCTCTTTAATTGATGCTGCAGTATACAAGAACCCTTCCAGCCCCTATCGCAGCCTGCTCTTACAAGCAGGCTGCGAGGCCGGTGACCTTCGGCAAAGCGTCCATTCTCTCGGCCTCGAATCCACATTGGGAAAGCTCCGTGATGAAGGGGTTCATCTTTCTCTGGAAGAATTCAAGTGCCAGGAGCCGATCCACAGGAGCGGGCTGCATGTCGTGACACAGGAGTCTGATTTCGACAATCCCCTCGTTTCAGGAAGCGGGATATCCGGCAAGAGCAGCGCCACACGATCAAAAGGCACCCAAACGAACTATACCTGGCCTTTTATCGCGGAGGAAGCCGAAAACGAATGCGTATTATATAAAGAACATGGTGTTCTTGATGTGTCCCTCGCGCTATGGTACCCGGTCCATACAAGTATAGCCGGAATTCACAATATGCTCATGAACTTAAAGTATCACCGCGCCCCGGAAAAGTGGTTCTCGCACACGGCCGAAAGGAGTTTGAAAGACCGTCTCATGCTCACTTACCTTGGCCGGTGTGCCCAAAGGCAAGGCCTGAAGCTGCCGGATCCTGAAACGGCCACGCTCTCTGACTCCCTGAAAGTTTCGACCTGGATGGAAGAAACAAGGAAGAGAAATGGAACGGCTGTGTTGCGCACGTACACCAGCTCAGCCGTTCGAGCTGTTCAGGCAGCCGTAAAACATGGCAGGGATTTGAGCGGCTCTGTCATTTTTGTCGGCGGAGAACCGCTGCGACCGGAACACCATGCATTCATGACTTCAGCCGGGATTGAAATCTTACCACGGTACGTAACAACCGAGGCAGGCTTGGTCGGAGCGTCTTGCACAAACAGAAAAAAGCCCGACGAAATGCACATATACCAAGATCGTCTCGCCATTATTCAAGGCCTTGGACAAAGAGATCTGCTTGTGACAACAATCCTTCCTACGACGCCCAAGTTGTTGTTGAATGTTGATTTTGGTGATGAAGGAGTGTTAACACGTCGTGAGTGTGAATGTACTTTTGGAAAACTGGGCATGAATATGTTTGTTTCAAACGTGCGAAGCCGAATGAAACATACCGGTGAAGGCATGTCCGTCTTTGTTTCCGATCTGGAAGGAATCGTTGGCAAGCTGATCAATCGGTTTGGGGGATCTCCCGCCGACTACCAGTTTCGGAAAATCAGGGAAATCGACGGTCTCGAACGCATAGCGGTCGTTGTCAGCCCAACCGTTGAGGGGATCAATGAGGAGGTCTTCATCGAACAGGTCTTCAACAGCCTGGGCGAATTGAATCTTCGCTGTCGCCTGGCTGCAGATATGTGGCAACAGACTTCCATGTTCGTCTTGGTTCGGGACTATCCAATGGTAACGAAAGGACAGAAGCAGTTACTGTTCGTTTCCGGTCCCCCGGTGCCAGGGTCATGACAGGCTCAAGAAAAGGCGTTCACAGACTTACGACCCGTTTTGATCCGCTTGATTGGGATATCCTTTATGAGCAGGACCGCGCCTCAGGTAAAGGCGGTATCTTTCAACGCGGGGGAGTACTCGTGCATCATGTCTTTGCAGAAATATCCAAACCGGGTCAATACTGGTTGGATGTGGGCTGCGGCACCGGACGGCTGACGCAAATGCTCGCGGCAAAGGGATCACAGATTTTTGCCCTCGACTACGATGAAGCCATGCTCCATTTTGCCAGAAGTCGGATCAAGAAGGGCACCTCGAAAACTGGTTCTGTCACCTTTGTTGGAGCATCGGCTGATCGGCTCCCCTTTGGCAGAGAGAAGCTGGACGGTGTCGCCGCTGTTTCTCTTTTGGGTTGCCTAGCTGATCCGCAATACTTCTTTTCGGAGATAAATCGAATACTCCGACCGGACGGATATGCCCTTTTGACCTTTACCAACCGCCATAGTGTAATATTGCGGGTAAACAATATGCTCAACAGGCTTATGGCTTTAAACAGTGGGAATAGGAAGCTATTAGAGCATTATCATTTGTATAGCCCGGAAGAGGCAGTGCGGTTATTTGTCGATGCTGGGTTGGAAGTATTACGGATCCTATCCTACAACTTTTTTCTGGTCCTCTCCGATCGCGTCATTCCCCGGTTTCCAAATGTTTGGAAAGTGAGGTCTTCGCATGGAAGAAGTGTTGGGAGCTACCTGGCCAGAAATTTTCTCCTTATCGGAAAAAAGCCATGAATAAAGAAGGTGCCGAGCTTTGACAAGAGACACACACTATTGGGAATCTGTTGCCAACCACTGGGTCAAACAAAGGCCCCACGGATTGTGGCGTATTCACGGCGATTCTGTGAACAGCATGCTGGTTTCCAAATGGCTTGGAAGCACCAGGGTCAGCTCTGTCTTGAAAACCGATCTCTTTGATGAAGCATTTGGCTCGGGATTGTACGAACGCCTTTCAGTACGATCCAGCCTTTTCACGGGGATCGACATATCTCACAACGTGGTCCGTGCGGCCCGGTCTTTTCACGAAAGCCTGACGTCTCTTTGTGCTGATGCACGATCGCTCCCCTTTGCCGATGGTTCTTTCGACGTTGTGATTTCCAACTCGAGCCTGGATCATTTTCGAACACCGGATCAAATTCTAATGAGCCTTCGGGAAGTGTACCGTGTGCTGAAGGCACCGGGGCGGTTGCTCATTACGCTTGACAACCCGGTAAATCCCGTAATTGCGTTGAGACAGCTGCTTCCCTTTCCCTGGTTGCACCGGGCGGGTGTGGTCCCCTACTATGTCGGGGCCACTTTCGGCCCTTGGAAACTTAGGAGGGCCCTGGAGTCGGTTGGATTCAAGGTGGCGAATTTAGACGCGATCCTGCATTGTCCGCGAGCAGTAGCCGTTTTTTTTGCACGTGTTGTGGAGAGGAAGGCAGGCCTGAGGGGGAAACGTGGCTTTTTGCGGGCGCTGATGTCGTTCGAGCACCTTTCTCGTTTGCCGACGAAATTTCTCACGGGGTATTTCGTTGCCGCAGACGCGAGGAAGAAATAATGGAGCGTACATATGCGGCGCTGTAAAATGCTGGTCTCAAATCGGTTGGTCTTGGGTAGAGATCCGACTTAATCCTGTCTGCCGAACAGACCGAGCGTTTTAACCAGCTTCGTCTCAATGGGGAATCTGCCCTCAAGATGCTTTACGCGGTATCGCGCCACAGGGTAATACAACTTGGACAGCCCCACGACAATGGGGTTGGTTTTCTTGTACGGGGTAACGAAATGCCCTTTCCCCAGGAACATGAGGGGAAAGTCCAGACCCTTGATCAACTTTTTCATCTCAGGGCCGATCCATCCCGCCTCATCAAAAACATTCCGGAAATTAAAGTGAGACCACCCCTCCAGATGTTCCGGCTCTTTTAATCCAAGTTCGGTGCACATTTCATAGAGCTTTGTTCCGGGATACGGCGTGTAGATATTGAACGTCTTCACGGCCTTTGGATTTTCATCCGTAAGTCGGATGGCCAGGCCGATACTCTTTGCCAATTTTTCAGGGGTCTCAGTGGGCAGCCCCATCATAAACAAAAAGACAGGGACGATGGGATAGGGGATCAGTTTTCGATTGGCTTCAACAACCTCTTCTACGGAAAGGTCCTTCTTGATCAGGTCCAGCATGGCCTGACTCCCGGATTCCACCCCCACCGAAACACGCTTGACGCCTGCCCTGACCAGAAGGTCAAAAAACTCTTTTTCCATCCTGCAGAGCGTGTCGGCCCGGATCTGGAGCTTGCTGATGGAGATGTCCAGACCGGCCCGGACGATGGCTTCCAGGATCCCGTAGGCGCGGGTCATATCAATGAAAAAATGGTCATCTGTGAAAAGGAACCCTCGCATGCCGTAGTCCTTTACGATACGCTTCAGGTGGTCCAGGACGGTACCCGGTTCCATGGCCCGCCATCGTCTCTTGTGCATCACCGGATCCCAGCAGAAGCTGCAGCGGTAGGTGCACCCACGGCTGGAGTTAAAGCTGATATGGTCCCTGCCGAAAAGGCGTCGCCTGTAGTGGTCCATATTGATGAGATGGTATGAGAGGGGAGGTTGTTCATTCAGGTCCACAAAGTCGCGCGTTCCGGTACAATGCATCTTCCCGTTTTCCTGATAACAGATTCCTTTAACTTTCGTTAAGGGTGTCCCTGATTCCAGAGCCTTGACCAGTTCCTCAAAAGTGGCCTCTCCCTCTCCAACCACCACGATGTCCACAAAAGGATTGGCAAGTGTCTGTGCGGGCAGCAGGCTGGGATGAATCCCGCCCCAGACCACGGGAACATCGGGGTACGCTTCCTTGACCAACCTGCAGGCCGCCAGAGCATGCAGGATCTGCGGACCTGTCATGGAGGTTACTCCGAAGCAGATCGGCTTTTCCAGGATGGCTTCCCGCAGTTCCTTCTTCCAATGTGGATTGGCAAACTCATCGATGATCTTTATTCGGTATCCCTGCCGTTCGAGTGGCGTCGCCGGGCACAACAGGCTCAAAGGCAACTCTACACGCCGTTGCACCTGCCATCCACTCCGAGGTGACGGGTTAAACAGTACGATGTCCATGACGCCTCACCCTCTTTGTCTCATTCCCGCCTTCATGATTTTGTTGTACTTCGGTCCGATCCGATCAGTGCGGGGTCCAACGCCTCGAACAGTCCTGGAATCTCCAGGTGGCTGGGTGATTTGTGGCAAAAGCTGAACTCTCCGACAATGGGCGCCAGTTTTGAAACCTTGACGCCGCTTGCCTCTTCAACGGTCCGGGATAACCGCGTCACCTGCTTTAGCAGAACGCCTGTATCGATCCCTCTCAGATACAACGCCATCAGAACCTGTTCCAGACTGGCATTTCCCGCCCTGTCCCCAAGCCCATTGATCGTGACATCCAATACATCGGCCCCCGCATAGACGGCAGCCAAAGCGTTCGCTCCTGCAAATCCGAGATCGTTGTGCCCGTGAAAACAGAGCGGCACCGGAAGTTCCTTTCTTAGTCGTTTCATGAGGTCGTAGATCTCGAAGGGATCCGAGCCGCCGTTCGTGTCATAAACGGTCACCCTTTGGGCACCCTTTCCAACCGCCTCTTTCCCTATTTCCACCAGAAATTCGATGTCCGTCTGTGTGGAATGGGGAAAGCCCACCCCTATTTCCGCCCTGGTCTCCCCGGCCTCCTCGAGTGCACAGAGAAGAACCCTGGTTTTCTCCTCTCTTTTTTTCGGTCTTCTTTCTTCGGACACGGGCATCAAGAGATCAAACCTGTCAAGGAGCACACCGGCTTTTTCTATTTCCTCCCCGCAGTCAGGATTGGACGCATAGATGAGCCCGGAGGTCCTGATTTTCAGGCCTTTTTCTCTCAACCCTCCAGCAAACCCCAGGTCTTCAACAACACGACTCGGAGCCACAATCTCAATCTCGGGGATATTCGCTTCGGCAAGCAGTTGCGCTATCTCTTGTTTTTCTCCCGGATTAAATGCTACGCCGGGTGTATCCAGCCCCTCCCGCAGGGTCGAGTCCTTGAGTATCACACTTTTTTCCAACCCGGCCATGTTCCTCATACGCCAAGCACCATCCTGCTGTATTTTTCTGTGTCCTTTTTCACGTTTTTTACGCCGTATTCCGGCTTCGCCCGGTCGTCCGCATCACTCACGCCACTTGTTAGACAGCATAAGACCCGGCTTCCGGGGCTTATGGTGCCTTTGTCAATCTCTTTCAACGTACCTGCCAGGGCAAGCAGACCGGTTTTGTCCAACACCTCTCCATCTTTTGTGCTAATTTCGACCCCCATATCCTGAAGTAGATCCACGACAGTCTTTCCATCAAAAATAATTTTGGAAAAAGAAGCAAACTCCGAATGGTTTACAGTGGTTACGTCTCCCTTTGTGTCCAGGAGCAGTCCTCGGAGGTCCTTACCGGTACCATAAGTGTGAGGTGCTGTATCGTACATTACCCTTGTCAACAGACGCCCTCCGGGATCCGGTCCAGCCGGGGTCGTTTCCATCTTGTCTGATTTCCAGGCCCTGTACATGGGGCAGTTCCCTTCCTGCTGGATGCCCATTAATCTTGGCGGAACACCCAGTTGGGTCGCAAATGCCCTGAACACCCTGTAGATTCCTATGGGACCGAATGCGGCACTTATGGTTTGGACCAGCCAGTCAAATTTTCCGTTGGCCATCATGTATTCGAGGATAAAAAAACCCCTGAACATGGATGCAAAATACCGCCAGTCCCCTTCAGGAATACGCGGAACGCCGGTCCTTTCTGAAAACAGCCGCACAGCGTCCTTGACTGATCCGGCATCTTCAACGGCGATTAAATGGGCTCGTCGGTCTTCAAATACCTTGCTGTTCAACAAAGAGATGTTTTCTGCGGGACAAAAGAAAAAGGTCTCCAACCCGGCTCTCAGGCCGTATGCCGTCAGTGCCGTCCCTGTATTTCCACCGGATTCGAAAACCACCCGATCATATTCTTTTGTCTTGCACAGTGCCGTACTGACGCACCCGTCGATTGACTTCAATGTTTTCGTGAACATCAAGGAGGTCTCATCCAGGATGTAAACCTCCACTCCACGATAGTTCAACAAGGGAAAGATCCTGGCCCCTTCCTGTATACTTGTCTTTCTCAGCCATGTCTTGTATTCTGAAGTCTTCTCCACTGTGGTCCCAAATTCCAGTGCATTCCTGTATCTCAGGACGATGCTTTCCCGGGGACCGTATCCCGGGTCGATGCACTGATCAAACTCCGCTCTATTTCTTACCGAAACTCTCATGAAAAACAACCTCGTGAAGCGGACCCATTGCCTTGGGCTCCGGCGTCTCATGGGGATACCCCAGCGGGATAATGGTAATCGGATCAACGCTTGCCGGTATGTCCAAAGCGGTCCTGATCTCTTCCGAGATATCGGGATCGTCTCTCTTGTAGGCGGACATGTACACACTTCCCAAACCTTTTTCACAGGCGCCCAACAGGATATGAGCCGTCGCCAGGACTGCGTTTTCAACCTCTCGATTGAAGGATCTCTCGTGGTCCACACAGACGACGATCACCGCGGGCGCATCCCGCAGGAAATCGGCTTTATACATGCTCTTTTCCGCCGGGCAATACCGGTTCTTGATTTCCACCAGCCGTCTCTTGGTTTCTTCATTTCTGACCACGACAAAATACCACGGCTGGCCATTCATGGAGGACGGGGCGTATCTGGCCAGGTCCAGGAGATCTTCAATGACGGCATCCGGGATATCCCTGGACAGGTATTTTCTGATGGATCTTCTTCCCTTGATCGTACTCTCCAGATCCATTGGGTATGCACCTCCTTAAGGATTTAGTAAGAAATGCCTCATTTCAAGGATTTTTCAAAAAAGGGCAGGGAGAGTGCGGCGACCAAAGGCCCGGGAATCAAGCCGCGGCGATAGCACTCCAGTGCCAATGCGAACACTCTGCTCCCCGCCGTGGGATGTGCAGCCCTTTTCTGCACCTCTTCAAAACGACGCACGGCCATGGCTTCAGCTACTGTGCGAGGGGAAACTTTCCTTTGTTCCGCCTCCCTGAGTATCCGGGAGATGCGGTCGCCCACCTGTTGATCAATGAAAGCTTCTATCTGCGATTTTCCCACAGAGGCAAACTCCATGGTCCCGCCCAGCACCCCGCCGCAATTTGTAACGAAATCGGGCATGCAGAGGACACCCCGCTCGTACAAGGCACGTTCGGCCTCCGGTGTTAAAGGATTGTTGGCTCCCGGACAGATGATGCGTGCCTTGACTCTTTCTCCATTGTCCACGCGCAGACTGTTATGCCGGGCGCAGGGGCAAAGCAGGTCCACCTGCAGTTCAAGTAACGCCGCACGAGGGAGAACTTCCGCGCCCCGGTATGTTTCAACCACCCTGCTGCCGTCTTTCCCGCTGAGTTGAATCAGTTGTTTCACGTCCAGCCCGAGCGGATCATAGATGGCACCTTTTGATGTAGAGATTGCAACCAACCTGGCACCGACCGCTTCCAGAAGCTCTCCAAGGGCGCTCCCCACCTTGCCGAAGCCCTCAATTGCTGCGGTGCATCCTTCAAGACTCATTCCAAGGTGTGCGGCTGCCTGTTTTGCACCTGCCAGGACCGTCCGGGCCGTGTAGTAGCCCGAGCGCGTACCGCGTAACTCTCTCTTCTTGATGGGAAAATCAATGGATCGGAGCATGTACCGAATATCACCATTATCCGTCCCCATATCATTCCCCGGGACATAGGTACGGTTTCGGAGCAGCGGTGCGATGGCGCCGGCAAAATCCTTGAGTTGTCTCCATCGTACAGATCTGGGGGATGCCGGGTCCCCGCACACACCTGCCTTGGCGCCCCCCTGAGGCAGGCCCAGAAACCCGTATTTCAGTGTCATGGCTCTCGCCAGGCCGCTCATTTCTTCCCGGTCGATGTCGGGAAGCATACGCAGACCACCGCACGAATGCCCTCCTACCGTCGAATCGATCACAAGATATCCCGTTATCTCGGAACCCCGGGTTACGATATGGATGTCCTGTCCCTTGTTCTTTTCCAGGCGTGCTTTCATATAAGACGCGTTTCAGTGATCCTAAAGGCCTTTTTCGAAATGATGAAAAATTATCCGGAGGATAAAAAAATGTGTCGAAATCATCCTGTACGGAACAATTCTATAAGTGAAGAGCCTTCCTAAGTCAATGATGAAATCCCCCTCACTCTCCAGATTCAGTATGATTCAATCTTTGTCATTTCCTTTTCCATTGAAAATATTCTCTGATCGTGTATGGTTACCCCTGATTGGTGATGTGGCCTGATATATGATGAACAAATCCCTCCGACATCCCGGGCGACACATGCTGGACGGGACGCTACGCGTCTTCGTGGCCGAGGCCCTTGTCCTGCCCACCGGCCTGGTCACGGTCATTTTCTTGACCCGCCGCCTGGGTCCGGACGGATACGGCCTGTTCACCCTGTCCGCCGCTATTGTCACGTGGATTGCAATAGGAATTTCAGCACTCTTCTCCCGCGCCAGCATAAAGTTCATCAGCGAAGCCCCGGACTGGAGGCCCGTTGGAACCACCGTGCTCAGACTCCACCTGGCGGTCAGTTGTCTCGCAGCAATGGTCCTCTTCCTCCTGGCGGAACCTGTTGCCACCCTCCTGAAAGAGCCCCTATTGGGCAACATGCTGCGTTTGTTTGCCATCGACATCCCCATCTTCAGCCTGGCCAAGGCCTACCGGAATATCCTCACCGGTGTAGGCAAATTCCGACAGCGTGCTGTCGTGAGCATGGGAAGATGGCTGAGCAGGCTTGCGCTCATCATCCTGCTCGTGGAGATGGGATTCTCCGTGCCCGGTGCCATCATGGGCTCTATCGGCGCATCCCTGGTGGAACTTTTTATCAGCCGCCTCTATATTCGTCCTTCTTTCTCCAATGCCAATCCCTTTCCGGTCAAGACACTCATGACCTATGCCCTGCCACTCTCTCTCTTCGCCCTGAGTACGCTTTTTCTGAACAAGATGGATCTGGTCATGCTCAAAATACTGGGCGGCACAACAGCGCAGGCGGGCATCTACGCGGCAGCCGTCAACCTTGCCGTGGTTCCCGGGATTTTCTCCCTCTCCTTTTCCCCCCTTCTCCTTTCAACTCTCAGCAACCTATTAGCGTCCGGACAGGAAGCGTCCGCCAGGGAGCTGGCCCGGGAGTCCCTTCGAGGCGTATTCTGGCTGCTCCCTTTTGCCGGCATGACCGCCGGTGCAGCAGATGAGATCGTCGTTGCGATCTTCGGAAACGCATACCTTCCCGGTGCACCCCTGCTGGCCCTTTTGATTTTCTCAGCTCTGGCCTGGCTCATGATCTCCGTCTGCACCGGGATACTCACGGCATGCGGCAAGCCCCACTGGCCGGTCGTGCTGATGGCACCGGCCATACCGGTCGCCTTTGTCGGTCACCTGCTGCTCATCCCCAGGTTGGGGCCGCTCGGGGCTTCCATGATCACCACCTTCACATCCTTGACCGGCGCCTTAGCCACCCTGTGGGCCGTCTTCAGGCTCTGGAGAATTCTCCCCTCCGCGACCACATTCCTCAGGAGTTCCCTGATGTGCGGCCTCGCCTTCCTCATCGCTCAATGGTGGCCGGCGGCCCACCTGTTTCTTCTCATAAAGATTCCCGCCATTATGTTGACGATAATCATCTTCTTCCTGATCTCACGCGAACTGAGCCGGGATGAATTGGCCTTTGCGAAATCCTTGGTAGCCCTTGGAAATAGGACCGGCGTCGACAGGGATGGGGGCCAATAGAATGTGGAGAAAAAATGTCAGTGAAAGCGCATTCCGATAAAGAAAGGATCAATCCTGGAATGAAACAGTATCGCAATGAAATCATCACCTGTCTCCTCCTCGTCGCCCTAACCCTGGTGGTCTTTGCACAACTGAGGAACCATCACTTCATCACCTACGACGACCCTGCCTATGTAACGAGAAACCCGGCAGTTCAGGCCGGGTGGACGTGGGAAAGCTTTGTCTGGGCGTTTACCGACACAGTTCAGGGTCACTGGCACCCGCTGACGATGCTGTCGCATATGACGGACTGCCAGTTCTTCGGCCTGAACGCCGCCGGGCACCACCTGAGCAGTCTGTTCTTTCACCTGGCCAGTACGCTCCTCCTGTTTTTCGCTCTCAGGAAAATGACCGGGGCACTCGTGCGAAGTGCTTTCGTGGCAGCATTTTTTGCGGTGCATCCCCTAAATGTGGAACCGGTCGCATGGGTTGCCGACCGAAAGGACCTGCTGGCCGCCTTTTTCGCGCTGTTGTG
>CAYOIU010000062.1:0-15869 GCA_964404085.1 uncultured Desulfobacteraceae bacterium
AAGATTCCTTTTTTAAATGACTTGGACCAACTGATAACATAATTTGGGTATGGTTAAATCGCCCAATTTTCAAGTATTGTTATGGCAGTTGTAACGGAACATCCCCTTTTGCTTAAGATACAAAGATCCAGAAAAACCTTGACTTTTATGTGCTCACGTATTGATAATTTACTCTAAAGTCTCCGAATAATCTTTCGCGTTCTCCTACGCCATTGAGACTTAATACCCTTCGGCTCCATATCTACTTGAGAAAATCCGCGGTAACATTACTTGCCCCAGTACTGACAAAAGGCATATCCGTTCATTCCACCAACTTTTTTAAGGGCTTATCCATGTACACAAGGCTCAAATTTTGCCAGCGTTGCTCCTGACAGGACTAGTTTGTCCTGTTGGGAGACTAGATACTGAATAAAGTCAAACCCATTGAAAAATGGCGGTGGAGCGCTGTAGGTATCAAGAGTTACTTCTGATCTCTTGGTGCACCTATAGCAAGCCCTTCGCCTGGAAAGGAGGCCGCCATGAAGAGAATTGTTTTTGCCTTTGCCTTAGCATTAGCAATCGCTTTGTCTGCAGCCAGTCTTGTCTTTGCACAAGACAAATGCACAGTTTCAGGGGAGATCCTATATTCAGGGGATTCAAACCTCTACGTATGCTTGCTCAACTCGACAACTTTTGCAGCTGCCGTAGGTCCTGAGAAAGAGCTACCTCCTCGCGGATTCGTGCAGGTTGTTAAAGCCAACGCTTCTGACAAAGCATCCTTCGCCTTTAAGGACGTTCCAAAGGGAGAGTACATTGTGCGTGTTTTCGCGGATGAAAACAACAACGGAAAATTTGACACTGATACGTGGGGAGGTTCACTTGAGCCAGTAAGCGCATACAGGCTGTGCAAAGGCTACGCCAATTGGAACGATCAGAAGTTTGAGGTCGCTAAGGACGTAACTGGAATAGTGATAAAGTTACGCGACTGATTAGAAATCGCCGCAATAAAAGAAGGCGGAGTGACTCTTGCCGACCCGATCGTTTAAAGTGTTGAAGACAAATGGAAAAGGACTGCTGACCGAGTATCAGCGGTTCTTTTCATTCTGGAAGAAATCTTCTGTGTGCTTTCACCACAGGCAATTACTGCATTGCCCATAAAATCAGAAACTTATAAAAAGTCTCAAGAATTTTTCAACACGCTAAGCGATCGGTTCGTTTCGCAAGAGCGGGCCTTTTGTTTCGGTGCCATGTCCTTCTGCGTTTATATCCCCCAAAGCGAGACCACAGAGCGGCGGGACTGTTGGTGAACAAGTGATACTGATCGCCAATGGAGGCAGCCTGACGATTCGGAGTATCGTTTATCAAAACGACCGGGGATGAGAATTTTTCTATTGTTCTTCCTCTGGTGACTCTCACCCCTTCGGCTTCAGCAAGGACGACTTTCCTCCAAGTCATGCCAATTCATCAACCTTGACACTCTCCTTTATTCCTTTATATTAAAAGGATACCATTGAAAAGGAACCCAACGCATGAAACAGATCATTCTGGGAACGGCAGGCCACATCGACCACGGAAAGACTTCGCTTATCAAGGCGTTGACCGGTGTGGACACGGACAGGCTCAAGGAAGAGAAAGAACGTGGTATCACCATCGAGCTGGGGTTTGCACACCTTGAACTGCCCGGCGGCCATCACCTGGGCATTGTGGATGTGCCGGGGCACGAGAAATTCGTAAAGAACATGGTGGCGGGCGCCACCGGCATTGACCTGGTTGCAATGGTCATTGCCGCCGACGAAGGCGTCATGCCCCAGACGCGGGAACATCTGGAGATCTGCCAGCTCCTGAACATCCGTCACGGGCTGGTGGTTCTCACCAAGATCGACATGGTGGACGAGGAGTGGCTCGAACTGGTGAAAGAGGATGTCACTGAATACCTCTCCGGCACCTTCCTGGCCGATGCACCCACCGTGGAGGTCTCATCAGCCACCGGAGAGGGCATTGACTCCTTGGTTTCTACACTGGACAGGCTTGTCCGGGAAATTCCTGAAAAGGAGCTGGGCCACGTCTTCCGCCTCCCCATCGACCGGGTCTTTTCCATGAAGGGCTTCGGAACGGTCATCACAGGGACCGCCGTTTCAGGACAGATCAACACGGCCGATGATGTGACCATTTACCCTCAACAAATACCCTCCAAAATCCGCGGTATACAGGTCCACAATAAAGAAGTCCAGGAGGTGCATGCCGGTCTGCGAACGGCCGTAAACCTTCAGGGGCTTGAAAAGGCCGCCATACACCGCGGCCACATCCTGGCTACCAGAGATGCTCTCAGGCCCACTTACATGGTGGACGTGGTACTGGATCTTCTTCCGAGCGCCCCGAGAAAGCTCAAGAACAGGGCCAAGGCCCGCTTCCACACGGGAACCTCGGAGATCATTTCCACCGTGGTTCTCTTAGACCGTGATGAACTCGAACCGGGAGAAAGCTGTTTTGCCCAGATCAGACTCAATGAACCCACGGCCGTTCTCAGGAATGATCGCTACGTTCTTCGCAGCTACTCCCCGGTCAGGGCCATCGGCGGTGGTGAAGTCCTGAACGCTTTGCCGAGAAAGAAAAAGCGTTTTTCGGACAAGGCCCTCTCTGAGCTCAAGGTACTTCATGAAGGTGAACTGGGCGATATCGTAGAACTGTTTGTGGCCCAGGGCCGATTCAAGGGAACACCACAGTCTGAAATGGGGTTCCTGACCAACACGGGCAAGAAACATCTCGATGACATCCTCAAGGGCCTCATGGCCAGAAGACGGGTGGTGCAGTATGACAAGGAGAACCAAGTCCTTATCCACGCTGATTTCCTTCAAAAGGCTACGGATGAATTGGTGGAGACCATTTCACGATACCACCGGGACTATCCCCTGAAGGGAGGGCTGCCCAAAGAAGAACTGCGCTCGAAGACAACGGGATCACGGATCCCCAAACTCTTCAATTTTCTCATCACCCAGCTGATCAAGGAAGACAGGATTGTGTTGGAAAAGGACCTCGTCCGCCTTGAGGAACACCATGTGACCCTGGCGGAAGATCAGCAAAAGGCACGGAAGAACATTGAAGAGACTTACCTCAAGAGCGGTCTTCAGCCCCCGTATTTCAAGGAAATAAAAGAGAGCTTCCCCGGCAACACGGCACTGGAACTCGTGGAGTTGATGCACAAGGAAGGTATCCTTGTCAAGGTGAAGGAGGACCTCTACTTTCACCATCAATCCATTGATCAACTGCAGCAAAATCTCATCGCCTTTCTCCGGGAACACAAGGAGATGACGACCCCCCAGTTCAAGGATTTGACCGGTGTCTCACGCAAGTATACCATCCCGCTCATAGAGTATTTCGATCGCTCGAGGATTACGGTTAGAGTGGGGGACAGCCGTGTGCTGCGAAACAAATGAAGATCCCCGTTGCAAGTGTGGAAAAAGGGTTTGACGAACTGATCTCCGCCCTGGCACTGGGATTGGGAGAACACGTCGCCCTTGTGGGGGGGGGTGGGAAGACCACGCTCTTGTTTTCCCTTGCAGAGGCCTTGTGCGGAGAAGGTCGCAGGGTGGTCAGCGGTACCACCACAAAAGTCCGGCTTTCGGAGAGCCGGCCTGCCCTGAAAAACGTTTTTCTGTCGTCGGATCCGGACTGGGAAAGGTCCCTCAGGGCAGGTCTTGATACCCATGGGCACGTATTTTTCGGCAATGAGATCCTGCCTACCGGCAAGGTAACCGGCATCGCAAGATCCCTGGCCGACACCCTCTGGAGGAAGCCCTGGATTGACCACCTGATCCTGGAGGCCGATGGTGCGGCCGGCCGTCCCGTGAAGGCCCCTGCATCCCATGAACCGGTCATTCCCGCTTCCGCCACCATGGTCATAGCATTGCTGGGGCTTGACGCTCTCGGGGCCCCTTTTGATGAAGAACATGTCTTCAGAATGGATCGCTTTGAAAAAATCACAGGCATCAAGCCTGGTGAGAACCTCACCCCGGGCGTTCTTTCGAGGGTATTTGAAGGCCGCGAAGGACTGTTTAAGGGGACACCACCCACGGCCAGGAGGGTCGTTTTTCTGAACAAGCTGGATGTCGTCCAGGATGACAGGGACGTCCGATTGCTGAGGGAGTATATCCTCGATTCAACAGAAGCCGGAGTGAGCCAGGTGATAACAGGCTCCCTGCGCCTGGGCAAACTTGAACACCTGGGATAATTCGCTTTATTTTCAGTGGTTGAGGAGTCAAATATGCAAAAAATCTATGAAGCGCTTATCAATCAATACAGGCAGGGCAACACATCCGTTCTTGCCACGATCATCAAACAGGCGGGTCCGTCCCCCCGTGGTATCAGCGCAAAATGTTTGCTCACCCGGGACGGCCGGCTCATTGGAACCGTCGGCGGCGGGCGGCTCGAGGCCGAAGTCCTCCAAAAGGCTGCCGGGGTGCTTAAATCAAACGCTCCGGAGCTCTTGAGCTTTCATCTCAAAGGGACCGATGTCGAGGATACGGATATGCTTTGCGGCGGTGATGTGGAGGTCTTTCTAGCTCCCCTATCCGAGGAACAGACCGGGCTCCTTCCCCTTTTCGAAGAGGTTCTGAAGGTCCACAGACGCGGGGGTGCGGGCTTGATGGCCACGATCGTGGATACTGAAAAATGGCAGGCTGGGAAGGCACCCATACTCTTTCTCACGGCAGACGGTGAGCAAACAGGAAGTATCCCTGAATTTCCCAATCTTGAAAAGGAACTGAAAAACAAGGCAGAAGCACTTTTGCGGCAAGGGCTCCCGAAGATCCACCGTTTTTCCGAAGGGTCACGAACCATCAATGTCTTCCTGGAACCGCTCATATCAGACCCGATTCTGTTCATTTTCGGCGGAGGACATGTATCCCAGCAGATTGCGCCCCTGGCGGCCCGGGTCGGATTCAACGTGAGAGTCATTGACGATCGGGAGGATTTTGCCGATCCGCGTCTATTTCCGGAAGCACAGGAGGTGGTTGAACACCGCTTTGAGGACGTGATGGAAGGATTGCCCGTGGATAGTTCCTCCTTCCTCGTGATCGTCACCCGGGGACACAGTTATGATAAAGAAGTGCTGGCCCAGGCACTGAAGACCGATGCCCGATATGTGGGCATGATCGGCAGCCGACGGAAACGGAATATCGTTTATCAGAAACTCATGGAAGAGGGTTTTTCAGAGGAAGACATTGCTCGGGTCCATTCTCCCATCGGGGTCAACATAGGAGCGGAAACTCCCGAGGAGATTGCCGTGAGCATTGTTGCGGAATTAATTCACCTACGGGCCGGGCAAAAACCATAGACACTGGGACCTCTGGGAGGAGGGATAAAAATGAGTTATGAAGTCAAGGAATCCTATCAGGACTGGCTCTGGGAAAAGCTGGCAGAGCACTCGATCAAGAATCTCAACAAGCACGGTTTTGACGCCCATTTTGTCCGGATCGTTGAAGAGGCCAGAGACCTCATCATGGGCATGACGGACGCCTTTGAGAGCTTCGGCTTCGGGGGATCGGACACGACCCGTTCTCTCGGGGTCATGGAAGAATTGAAAAAACGGGGCAAGACCATCCATGACCACTGGCAGCAGGGGCTGACCAAGGAAGAAGACCTGGAAATCCGGCTCCTTCAGGGGCGGTGCGACTGTTTCCTTTGCAGCGCCAATGCCATCTCCGCCACCGGCGAAATCGTCAATGTGGACGGCATCGGGAACCGGACCAATGCCATGACTTTCGGGAACAAAAAGGTAGTCATCGTGGCAGGGATGAACAAGGTGGCACAGGACCTGGAGGGTGCCCTGACCCGGGTGCGGGAAGTGGCAGGTCCCATGCGTGCCAAAAGCCTTGGGATGGACACACCCTGCGCGGAGACAGGTTTCTGCAGCGACTGCAACTCCCCCCAGCGTATCTGCCGCATCACCACGATACTGCACCGGAAACCCATGATCACGGACGTCTCGGTCATCCTCATCAACCAGGCCCTGGGCTTCTGATCATGACCGGACACACCCATTCTTTCGTAGAGGAATATGACGGCCTCGTGGGGTTTGGATTCAGCAGGGATGTGGACGCCTGTACCCTAACCTACTATCTCCAGAAATTTTCGGATGATGAACTCATGGCCCTATTGAGACCCAGGATGTCCCAAGAGGACATGGAGGATCTCTTCGATTGCATCTCCCGTATAATGAAACGCTACCTGAAGGACGAGGAATATCACAAGTACTTTCTTAAGGATGAGGAGCAGTGATGGTATGAAGTTGTGTGAACAAACAGATTGAATGGTCTTGGCCAGAGCACCCTGTTGCAGAAAACAAGAAAAGGAGCATACCTTTTCTGCACACGATGTGTGTTGACAACTGGGCATGTTCCGGTAGCGTTGCAAAACTGCAATATTGCTGCCCATCAGTAACAGCATTTATGCAATCTTTGTCCCGTCACAGAATCATCCCAATAGAAGATAAGGAAGCTATCTTATTGATTTTGTGAAATAAGATTCACGGCTCTTCAATATGGCATGATGTTTGCCTCTTTAGATCGCCCAAGGGGGCCGGTCAAATGAAAGCAGCGGTGACCGTGTGGAACAACAGAATCTCTCCGGTATTCGATGTTTCGCAAGAGCTGATGGTCGCAGAGGTTAGCGATCACAAAATCATTCGGGTGCATTATGAATCCCTGGACCCTGAGTCCAGCGGACGAACGGCCGAGCTTCTCGTCAAGATGGGGGTAGAGGTGTTGATTTGCGGCGCAATTTCCCGAACGCCGGCCTCGATCTTGGAGGCGGCCGGTATTCAACTGATTCCATTTGTTACAGGCAGAGCCGAAAAGGTGATTACCGCCTTTGCCAAGGGCCGACCAATCATTCCCCAATTTCTGATGCCGGGATGCGGCCGGCGCCGAAGATGCTGCCAAGTCAGTTCGGAAAGGCAAAGGGACGCAGGGATCTTGGGAGAAGGACGTGGAGAAAAACGATGATTGACATCTTAACCATCAGTACAAAACGATCAGCGTTGTCAGGGGTGACCGATTATTTGAGTATGCAGGAGGACATCCGCATGCTGCATGCCCGGCACGGAGCCGAGGCACTGGATGTAATCGGCAAAAACGCGGTTACACTGGTCATCGCCGACGAAGATCTGGGCGATATGACCGGGCTCGAATTCGCCCGGCGGCTGGTAGCTGCCCATCCGCTGGCCTATTGTGCTCTGGTCAGCCCATTGCCGGCCGAATCGTTCCATGAAGCCAGCGAAGGACTGGGTGTGCTGGCGCAACTGCCGGTCTCACCGGTTGAATCGGACGGCGAAGATCTTCTGAACAAACTTCGCCGTGTCATCCAACTGAATCAACCATTGGAGCTAGACTCATGATTTTAAGTGTTGCCAGCGGCAAGGGCGGTACCGGCAAAACAACCATTGCCGTCAATCTGGCCGCCTCATTGCAAGGATCGTTGCGGGTTTTGGACTGTGATGTGGAAGCGCCCAATGCTCATCTCTTTCTCAATCCGGAGACAAGGGAAACAAAACGCTTTTCCGTACCGGTACCTGAAATCGACGAAGGAAAATGCACCTACTGTAAAAAGTGTGCCCAGATTTGCCGATTTCGGGCCATTGCCATCCTGGAGGAAGCCACTTTAACATTCCCGGAATTGTGTCACAGCTGCGGCGGCTGCATGGCGGTGTGCCCGGAAGACGCCATTTCGGAAATCGGCCGTGATGTCGGGGAAATTGCGATCGGACAGGCACAGAACGTGGACTTCATTCAAGGTAAGCTCCGGGTCGGCGAGGCCATGTCGCCGCCTTTAATCAAAGCGGTACGCGACTACGAGCAGCCGGACATACTCAACATCATCGATGCACCGCCCGGCACCTCGTGCCCGGTGGTAGCGGCCATGAAAGGGGCCGACTTCATCCTGATGGTCACAGAGCCAACACCTTTTGGTTTGCACGATCTAAAACTGGCCGTGGGCGTTGTTCGCGTCCTTGGCATCCCCTGTGGGCTGGTGATCAACCAGAGCGACATGGGTGATGATTGTGTGAGGGAATATGCCGAAACCGAAAAGATTCCCATCTTAATGGAAATCCCCTTTGACCGCAAAATCGCTCAAGCCTACGCCCGTGGTGAACTGCTGGTCGAAGCTCTGCCGGTATGGAAGGCGCGTTTCAGTGAACTTTATGGTAAAATTGACCGGCTGGTCGAACAAGGTGGACAAGGATGAAAGAACTCGTTATCATCAGCGGCAAGGGCGGAACAGGCAAAACCAGCCTGACGGCATGCTTTGCCGCCTTGAGCCAGGACAAGGTGTTGTGTGATGCGGACGTGGATGCGGCGGATCTGCATCTTCTGCTGCAGCCCGACGTCCGTCAGGAAACCGATTTCACCGGCGGCAACACCGCCGTGATCGCGCTTGATCGCTGTACCCAGTGCGGATTGTGTGTTGATATGTGCCGGTTCAATGCCATCAGCGACGATTTTGTCGTCGACCCTATTGATTGTGAAGGCTGTGGGGTCTGCGTCGATTTTTGCCCGGAACAGGCCATTGACTTTCCTGAAAATACCTGTGGGCAGTGGTATATTTCCGATACCCGTCTGGGTCCCATGGTGCACGCCCATTTGGCGATTGCGGAAGAAAATTCGGGCAAACTGGTGACCCTGATCCGACAGGAAGCCAAGAAACTGGCCGAAAAGAAAGGCTGGGATCTGATGATCACAGACGGACCACCGGGAGTGGGCTGTCCTGTAATCGCCTCCATCGGCGGTGCCAGTGCACTGCTCATCGTTACCGAACCCACCGTTTCGGGCCTGCACGACATGGATCGGGCCGCCCAATTGGCCGTCCATTTTAAGGTGCCGGGGATGGTATGTGTCAACAAATATGATCTAAATCCGGAAAAAGCGGCCGAGATCGAAACGCGCGCCGCCTTTTACCACATGAACGTTGTGGGGCGTATCGCCTTTGATCCGGTTTTTACCCAAGCCATGGTGCAGGGCCAGACCCTGCCTGAATATGCACCGCAGGCCGATGTCACCCGGCAGGTGAAAGAGATTTGGCAACAGATCATTACCTCTGAGGCGATGATAAACTAAACTAGAAGGAGATCTTATTATGGAAAAAGGTAGAATTGCTGTGCCGTCCATGGGGGGCGGCGGAATGGATGGACATCGATCGGGCCACTTTGGCCACTGCGATGTCTTTACGTTGATCGATGTGGCCGAGGGTGAAATTCAAGCTGTCTCAACCATAGCCAATCAGGAGCATGTTCAGGGCGGCTGCATGGTGCCGGTGAACTTGCTGGCCCACCACAAGGTCAATGCATTGGTGGTCGGCGGTATCGGTATGCGCCCGCTGATGGGATTTCGCCAGGCGGGCATCGATGTCTACCATGATGCCGAGAGGGCTGAGATCCGTCCGGTGGTGGAGGATCTGATCGCAGGCACACTTCCGATGATTTCCGACAACCAGGTGTGCGGTGGCGGTGGCGGACGCTAGCCAGGGGAGGACAACCATGAAAATTGCGATTACCGCCAAGGGAACCGACCTCGATGCGGCTGTTGATCCGCGTTTCGGACGCGCAGCCTATATCCTGATCGTGGATTCGGAAACCATGGACTGCCAGGTGATGGACAACCAGGCGAACGTCGATGCCTTCAAAGGCGCGGGCATCCAGGCCGCTTCGGCAGTCGGTGAACAGGGTGCCCATGTGCTGCTTACCGGTTATTGCGGCCCTAACGCTTTCAAGACGCTGGCCGCCGCCAAAGTCAAGGTAGCCAATGACGCCAATGTCTACGCCACGGTCAGAGAGGCCGTTGAGGCCTTTAAGCAGGGCAAATTGCCCTATGCCAGCGAGGCCAATGTGGATGGCCACTGGTAGACAACCGTTGCAGGACATGATACACCACCGTACATGATGCCATCATTGGTCGGGCGGCAACGTGTTTTTTTTTGCCCGACGCATGCAGGCAAAAGTGAATTTATTGTGGGAAATTTCCCCCTGAGATCCCATCGGAGGATTGTTGAGGAGAATTTACGTTGGATATACAATTGATGGAAACTTCAGCTGAAGACAGCACCCATGCCACCATGGCCGCGTCCGGCTATTCGGAAAAAGCCATTGGATACTATTTGGAACGTCCCTTTATGGGCGAATTGCCTGGAGCCGACCAGGTCAGCGAAATGACCGGCTCCTGTGGGGACACCATGAAAGTATCACTGAAGATCGACCGGGATGTTATTTTCGATATCCGTTACCAGGTCCTTGGGTGTCCCGGGGCGGTGGCGGCTGCCATGGCGGCGGCCGATCTGGTGAAAGGTAAGCCACTGGCCGCGGCAACACGGCTCAACGACGGTGATATTTTCAATGCCCTTGAAGATATCCCGGTCCAAAAACATCATTGCATTCAGTTGGCCGTTAAGACCCTGCACAAAACCATTTCCGAATATGCAGCAGCACACCCGGACTCCGTCAGCAGGTAATGGGTTCGACTGGCTGAAAGGAGAGAGCTACCATGCCTTTGTTTGATTATTTCTGCGAAGATTGCGGAAAAATAAGCGAAATTCTTATTACAAAGTCACAAGACACGCCGGAATGCAGCCATTGCGGGAGCAGAGATCTCAAGAAACTCCTTTCCGCCCATTCATCCATGTCGGGACCTGCAAAAAACAGCCTGCCGGGCCTTGGTGATACCACGTGCTGTGGTTCTTCTCCCGGTGAAGCCACCGGTTGTGCAGGTCCCGGTAGCTGCTGCGGCAGAAATTTCACCTAATCCGACGACACGCGCCGATGAACAAAAGATGTTGCGAGGGGGAAAGGCCTTTATTGGACCCTAGCCCTGGTTGGAAGTTTATCTCGATCATGAATCCTTCTTCCGTCCCCGAATCCCGATGATTCCCATCCGACGTTTAAGCGGATAGGCATTGCATTTGTGCTTGCATCAACTTCATCAATATTGCAGTTATGCAATTCTTATCCGTTACCCTTTCCACTCTGTCCCGCTTCTCTTTCGAAAAATGCCTTAAATGTAAAGGAGTTGAAGACTATTTCCTCCAAAAGGAAATGGTGGCACGCATTCTGCTTTTGTAACGTATTTGGCCAGTGCCAAAAAGAAGTCCTGATAACCGGACTTTTTACGGTTACATCAAATATAAATCACAAGAAAAGGGGGATAGGAGTGAAAATAGCTATAAGTTCCAGTGGCAAAGATCTCAACGCAGCCATTGATCCGCGTTTTGGGCGATGTGCCTATTTTATTTTGGTAGAAACAGAAGATATGAGCTTTGAAACATTTGACAACGAAAACGTTACGCTGGGAGGGGGCGCGGGTATTCAATCTGCCCAGTTTGTCGCCTCAAAGGGTGCCAAGGCAGTGATCACTGGAAACTGCGGCCCGAATGCCGTAAAGACACTGAATGCCGCGGGAACCAAAATTATTGTGGGCCAATCGGGCACCGTCAGAGACGCCTTGGAGAAATACAAAAAGGGCCTCCTCGACACAACAAGCGAGGCCAATGTCTCTGACCATTACGGTTCCTCAGGGGCCTCACCAGATCCCGGAACTCTCGAAGGCATTGGTATGGGTGGTGGTATGGTAAGAGGCGTGGGAGGCGGTATGGGCCGCGGTGGCGGTATGGGAAGAGGCATGGGAGGCGGTATGGGTCGCGGTGGCGGTATGGGAAGAGGCATGGGAGGCGGTATGGGCCGCGGTATGGGTATGGGAGGCGGAGGAATGGATTCGGGACGGAATCCTGCCGATCAGCCCCAGAGCGCTGCCTTAGGAAATGATGAAGAGCTCTCATTTTTGAAGAACCAGATTGAAGAACTCCGCAGGCAAATTGAAGCCATTGAATGCAAAATAAAAAGCCTGAAAAAAGAATAAGCAATCTGGAGCGATACCCGTATGAAGATCGCTATTCCATATTGGGAAGGGAAGGTCTCCCCGGTCTTGGACACCTCCAGCAGGCTCTTGGTTCTCGATTTTCAAGGAGAAGAAGAGGTATCTAGATACGAGATTCCGCTTTCTGAGTCTGATTTAGGCCGCCGATGCGATTACATTAGGCAATCCGGTGCTGAAGTGCTCATTTGCGGGGCCATTTCCAGGCCCTTTTATCTAATGCTCGCGGCCGCTCAAGTTGATGTTATCCCATGGATATCAGGGCAGGTGAAAGAGGTGATCTCGGCATATCTGGGCCAAACATTGAACCACGAGAAGTTTCTCATGCCAGGCTGCCGGTGGCAGGGAGGATGTGTAAATCGCGGCAGAAAAATGTTTATGAAACAAATAAGATGACTTCGTAATGAGTCATCATCGTGCCCATGGACGGACTTTCTACGGTTACATCAAATAGGAAACGCAAAGAAATCGCCTGAATCAGGCGAAGAAAACTAATGCGGGAAAGGGGGATATGAATTAATGGAAAAGCAAGGACAAAGCTGCGGCTTCAGCAGCCAGCAGGATGAACACAAGAGACAGGATGGGGAAATCAGGGAAAGGCTCTCCCATATCAAGAATAAGATTCTCGTCATGAGTGGAAAGGGCGGCGTGGGAAAAAGCAGCGTCGCTGCCTATCTTTCAGTGTCCCTGGCCAAGAGAGGGTATAAGGTAGGTTTGATGGATGTGGACCTCCATGGACCCAGTATTCCTCGTCTGTTAGGCCTCAGGGGAACGATACGTCCCGGGGCTCAGGAAGCCAAGGCAAAGCCCATTGAGTACCTGCCCAACATGAAGGTCATCTCCATTGAACCCCTGATGGGTGAAGATAAAGACCAGGCCACTATTTGGAGAGGACCTCTCAAGATCGGCGTGATCCGGCAGTTCATCGCCGATATCGAATGGAGCGATCTCGATTATCTCATTGTTGATTCACCTCCAGGAACCGGGGACGAGCCGCTGACCGTCGCCCAGACCATTCCAGACGCCGAGGCACTCATTGTAACAACGCCCCAGGAAATCTCCCTGGCCGACGTTCGAAAATCCATTCATTTCTGCCAGCAGGTCAATATGAAAATACTGGGCCTGGTGGAAAATATGAGCGGTCTTGTGTGTCCCCATTGTGGAAAAGTGGTAGATCTCTTCAAGACCGGAGGCGGGATGATCACTGCCAAACAGGAAAATGTCAGGCTCCTGGGGAGCCTGCCATTGGAACCTGCGGTGGTTCGAAATGGAGATGCCGGAAATATGGGGCTCCTCGACAAAGAAGACCTGCTGTTCACCCGGTCTTTTAGTGAGGTAGTGGATAAAATCATTGAGAGCCACAAGGACAAGGTAGCTTTTCCCATGACTGAGGGGGATGTCACCAAGCGCCCTGAGAAAAAGGAAACGAACGGTGAAAAGACTCTCGTCATTCCGGTTGCGAATGGTAAACTTTCCCCACACTTCGGGCACTGTGAGCAGTTCGCATTCATTGCGACTGAAAAAGGAAAGATAATGGCCAATGAAATGAAAACCCCGCCTCGTCACGAACCGGGAGTCCTTCCCCGCTGGCTATACGAGCAGGGCGCGGACGTCGTCATAACCGGTGGCATGGGGGATCAGGCTCAACAGCTTCTGAGAGAAAAGGGCATTGAGGTGATTCTTGGCGCGCCCATGGATCCACCTGAAGCAATAGCGCATCAATTTCTTTCCGGATCCCTGATCACCGGTAACAACGCCTGCGATCATTAATAGTTTTGTAATAGCTTACAAAGGCCAAGATATTTGACAATATAACAGGATTGACCCGATATATCGTTTGAATCCTGATGATCCTACCAAAAAAATGGCTGAACTGTTACAAGGAATCAAAGGAGGACAAGCTATGGCACCAAGAGCACAAGGTGGGGGACAAGGCGGAGGAAGAGGCCAGGAGCCTACAGGCCGCGGAAGAGGCATGGGCGGAGGCCGTGGCCTTGGCCCTGGAGGAGATTGTGTTTGTCCCAATTGTGGCGAAAAGCAGTCCCATGAGAGGGGAAAGCCTTGTTTCGAATACAAGTGCCCCAAATGCGGCACGCCGATGACCCGGGCATAGTCTGAGGAGGCTAAAACATCTGGAATCAGCGGTAACCGCAATATCCGGATGAAAGGCGCAACCCCTCGAGACCATTAACTGACATCCGTCCCCAGAATACGGACGAATGTCTCCTGGTAGGTCTTCAATGCACGCTCCCCGAAACAGACGAAGATCACCTGCTCAAGGGTCTTATCCATTTCGAGGAAGGCCTTGGTTTCTCTCAGGGCGATCTCCGTGGCCCTTTCCAGGGGGAACCCATAGGCCCCGGTGCTGATTGACGGAAAGGCGATTGATTTGGCACCCAGGTCCACTGCCGCCCTCAAGCTGTTCCGGTAGCAGGAGGCCAGGAGTTGCTCTTCATTCCTGCTTCCCCCCCGCCAGATGGGCCCTACCGTGTGGATCACCCATTTCGCGGGGAGCCGGTATCCTTTGCTCACCCGAGCCTCCCCTGTGGGACATCCGCCGATCCCGCGTGTCACCTCCAGGAGTTCCGGCCCGGCCGCCCTGTGGATTGCGCCGTCAACACCACCACCTCCGAGGAGCGAATTATTTGCCGCATTCACGATGGCGTCCACTTCCTGTTTTGTGATATCACCTTCTGCAATCCTGATCCTTTCTTCCATCTCAATCACCTCCTCCTATAATCAGTCTTCCGACTGGGAGAGCCCTTGAGCCAGGCTGATATAGAATTCCCTGATGCGCTTCTCAAAGGTCTTCCTGTCCCTCGTGCCCATACCAACGCCCCCGTCCCACCAGCCCATCTGGTTAAAATGATCGGCATCGATCTTTCCGCGGAAATAGTCCTTATCCCATGCAGCTGAATTCACGGATACCAGGCCGTCATTTTCCCCTTCTTTCTGATGGATGATCCGAAAGGATCGCCTGAGTGAGATAAAGATGTTTTCAATGGGCTGCACGCCGGCGATGGTCTGATAACAAACCCTGTTCTGCCTCTCGTGATCCTCCCATGTCCGGTTGAAGGCGCGGCAGCTGGCCGTGGTGAGATCCCTGAACCCGCCCAGATCCAGTCCAAGGTAGCGTGCCGGCCTGATCCATCTCCCCAGCCGCCTGAACCCCCAGTCCGCATAAACCGAACCCAGGTGTGGTGTGCCGATGGTCGTCAGAGAAGCGACGCGTTTGTCCATGCCGAAATGGTTGATCATGAAGCGCGCATCCAGTCCTCCCATACTGTGGGCGATGATGTGGACCCTGGGCCATTTCCTAAATTGATCCGTCACACGCAGCAGGTTCCCCCGGAGGTCCGCGGCCCGCCTGTCGAGGGCGCCCGCCCAGCTGACCCGGCTGTGAAACACTTCAAAACCACATGCTTCAAGGGTGCTCTTTATCTTTCGAAAGTAGTGAAAACGGTCATTTCTTTCAGCGTTGCGCAACCGCAGAGGGAAAATAGCCCCGTCAAAGGGGCAGATACCGTGGGCCAGGATGATGGGATAGGAAAGGGTCATGGGAATGGACCACGCTAAAACTTGATTTTACTCATGGCGTCACACACTATGTCAGATAGATTCTTATTCAAAATAAGCCCTATTTGTCAAACAGCTTTTGGGAGCAGTGCCTCAAGGGTCAGTCAAGGAGGCTCTGGCGGCTTTTGTTTTCCCCGGCTTTTCCCTGCCACGAAATAATGTGTTGGATAATACGACTTGAATGTAGGTAATTTCTACATAGAGGTATCTACTTAATATTCCACACAAAGAATGCCAACTGATGCCCAAGATATCTCGAGAGAAACGCTGAACTGTCTCAAAATACGTCACGAGGCAGCAAAACCTATTTCATACATCTAACGCTCTGAGGTATTATTGCTAAATAATATCAAACTGTTAATGCATTGGCCCTCTCTTTGGCATCTATCTTGCTCTATAACA
>CAYOIU010000063.1:0-15805 GCA_964404085.1 uncultured Desulfobacteraceae bacterium
GCCCGATTACTATGCCTTTTCTCAGATTCGTAGATTTACAAACCGCAAACGGGAGCCTAAACAGAGGTGTTTTTGTGGTTGTTCTTTTATAATTCCAGATAGTTAGCTCGACCCCATTCACCACATTCACCGGGGAATCCAAAATGCTCTTCCTGCCTTTGCACTTGGGACACATTAAGAGATCCACCTCCCCGGATCATGTTCGGGACAGGCTCCAATTTCTTGGATCAATCTCGACCAATTCTTTCCGGATTCTTCAGATGATCGAAATATAGGAGGAATGAGTGAATCCGACCTCCCGGAAGGCTTTCCCGGGAAGAAATGCAGCCTGTGCGGGCGATATGCCGAATGCCGCTTTATCATGTGGGATGAGCCCTACGATGGCTCGTGTCCGTTGTGTGGAACCCCGGTGCTCCGCATCAGACGTTCCAAGAATGTAGAGCCGTATGTGGCCTGTCGGAAGAAGGGTTGCGGTTTCAAACGGCCCCTTGCTCCTGTCTCAGCCGATTGACCAGGAGATGGGCCTGCCGTACGGGTTCCGGAATTCTGTAACCGCCTCCGCACTGGAAGATGATCCGGATGGATTCATGAAGGGTTATGGCATTACCTGGAGAAACAAAGACAGGTTTGACATCCTTTTTCGTGCGGAGAACTGCACCGATGGTTTCTCCCCCTTTCAAAAGGGGTGAAGAATCTCCTCTTTTTGTGCTGACAGGGGCATAGGTGCCTACCAGGCGGCTTTTAGCACAACCGATAGTGGGTATTCCTGTCAGGACCGCGAGATGAGAAGCCAGTCCCATTTCCCTCGGATGGGCCAACCCTTGGCCGTCGCACACAATAACATCCGGCAAGATATCGACAGCCCTGAAAGCCTCCAGGAGCATGGGAATTTCACGGAAGCTGAGAAGTCCAGGAATATAAGGGAACTGGACAGTTCCCTTTATCCCCCGTGTCTCGACGGTCTTAAGATCAGGATACGTGAGAATGACCACTCCGGCCCACGCATTCCTGTCAGGTATAGAACAGGAAACATCTGTCCCTGCTATATACCGGATCCTGCGTGGAAGATCATGGAAGACCAGCTTTGATCGGAGTGATTCCTGGATGGCGATGGCTTCCCTGTAGCTGACGTTCCAGGGATGAGAGTATTGGAGATGCATGGAAAAGGTACTGGATCATTCAGGATGGTTTTGAGCGTCTTCAGACACATATAGACTGCTTTTTTTCCAATCCTGGAGTTTCTCTTGAGAGGATTTGAGATAGCAGCGTCCTCTCTTGTCGCGCACATCGTAGATGGCGTGCCTGAGGAGGGTTATAGGAAGGGCGTTTCTCATGTGAGCCGTTATGTCGTAGCGGGTGAACCCGGCCACAATTCCCTTGATGATTTCTCCCCCGAGCAGGGTAAAAAACAAGACGGTCTTTTCTTTCATCAGAGGAAAAAGTGTCTTGTTTTTTACATGGTGTCTGTATCGTGGGGAGAGATGGGGCGCGAGTTCAAGGTTCTTGACCTTTCCGTCCAATCCCACGAGCGGTTTAACGGAATCTGCAAGGCTTTCCGGATAGAGACACTTGATTTGAATCTTGGGCAGGACCTCGTCTTTGCCACTGCCCGTATCCACTCTCAGGTCGTAGGTGAGAAGCTGAATAATTCTGGCTCTTATGATTCCCTGGGAGTGCGTATGCATCTCCCATGGAAGCCCTTCTAAGGCTGCAGCATCAAAAACAGATTCGTTGTAGTGGGCGTCAAGGTATTCTTTTAACCCCGAAAGATATTCCACGGCCTGTTCCTTGTGGGATCAGCGCGAGGCGCCGGCGGGTTATTCCGAAGCCTGTGCGCTTTTTTTCATTTCCTCTTCAAATTCCTGGAAGAAACGGTCTTTTTCTTTCCAATCGGGTCCAAAGCGTTTGTTGAAGTAGCTGCCGAGTCTCTCAAAAAGTTTTTGCCACAGGGATGCGCCTTTGTCGGTCACAATATCTTCCAGAAAAGACCTGAGTTCAGCCATCTTTTCTTTTGGGAGAAAAGTGAGGGCTCCCAGCTTGATGGATTTTTTCAGCGCATCAGGGGTAAGGGCGTGGGCGGTGAGCATTACCGTCGGAAACTCGCGGGATACGGATGTCTTCAAGAGTTCAAAGCCATTGACCCCCATAATATCCAATATGACCACATCGTAGGTATAACTCAGGAGATATTGGATTGCCGTGTCATAATCGGTGGCCTTGTGAAGGAGGACCATGTCCAACTCCTCCTCAATGGTTTCGAGCACGTCCGGCTCATCATCGACGGCGAGAATAACCTTGTCTTTCAGTGGGTTCTTTTCAGCCATTGGGTTCCCCTTTCCGTTTCTTATGGTTCTGATTTTATGTTTATGCTTTTCAGGCCTATTCCTTTCAGACTATTGGATTTTATTTATAACAAGAAAGCATTTGATGGTCAATCAATATTGACGGAAGTGCCCAGAGGGACTGAGGCACTCATGTCATGTGCTTGATGAGGAGCATTGAACCACTACGGGAGGGCCAGTGCAGTCCTTTCCGGCGGAAATATATTTTTCCGATGCTTCTATCATCGGCGCAAATATTCTGCGTGGGGTTCCCAGCCAGGCTAGATCCTCCCTCAGTCCAATCGAAAATGGTCCGATGCGCCTGTCCGGTGCTTTATTAACAAGGTTGTCGCTATTAAGCTATTTCGGCGTCCCGGATATTCCCTTTCGGAAACGATTCCACTGCCCCTCCCTTTTGCGACGCGGCAGTTTGCAGAAGATCATGGAATTCGTGACAGTAAGGGACAGCGAGCGCTGCGAACGCTTTTTACTTGAAACAATGCAATTGGGCATTATACTAAAGGGTATAAAGGATCAACGGCAATGCGTTATTCGGATTGCCATTCATCTGTTTTGATGTATGGAGTTCAGAAAATGCACAGTAACCAAACAAAGGATATCTCAGATCCAAAGGACACTCCGCCAACAAAGAAGGGCTGGTGGGCTCGTTTTCTGGAAAGGCTTGCCAGGGCCAACAGTGAATCTCCCGCCGCAGGTTGCCGCTACTGAAGTATTCATCATTCGGGGCCGGGCGGCCCCAGGTATCACCAGTGATGGCTTTTTGGTGAGTCATCAAAACCGGGACAAGGATTTGAAAGATTATGCTGGTTTGAAAACATGAACACACACAATTCCGGACAATATCCAATGAAGATTGCACAATTTGTTTTAGAGGGTCGCATTCGAGTGGGCCTGGTGAGAGAAGAGGAACTTCTGCCGTTCGTATATGAGGGGACCATGGCCGACCTGATACTCGCAGGGGTACCTTCAGGATTAGAGACCGGATCTCCCTTGCCTCTGGGTGAAGTGCAATGGGCCCCGGTCGTCAGCCGACCTGGCAAGATCATCGCCGTCGGTCTCAACTACCTGGATCACGCCAAGGAGAGCAAGGGTGAAATCCCTCAAGTTCCCCTGATCTTTGCCAAATTTCCCAGCAGCGTGATTGGTCACAGGGAGGATATCATTTGGGACGAAGATACCACGAAAAAGGTCGATTTTGAGGCTGAATTGGCTGTTGTGATTGGGAAAAAGATTCGAAACTGCTCGAAGGAAGAGGCACTTGATGCTGTTTTCGGCTACACTTGCGCGAACGATGTGAGTGCCCGGGACTTGCAGTTCGGGGACGGCCAGTGGGTGAGAGGGAAATCCCTGGACACCTTTTGCCCCCTCGGACCATGGATTGTCCCACGGGAGGCGATCCCCGACCCGGGGGATCTTGCCATAAGGTGCTGGTTGAATGGCCGATTGATGCAAGAAAGCCGAACCTCATCCATGATATTCAGCATATCAGAACTCATCGGTTTCATGTCCCATCATTTTACACTCTTTCCAGGTGATGTCATCCTGAGTGGGACCCCACATGGCGTCGGTGCTTTCCGCGAGCCATCTGTTTACATGAAAAATGGTGATGAAGTTACCGTTGAAATCGAGTCTGTGGGCACACTTGTGAACAGGTGCCGCGTCAGCAGGGGGCACGCACGTTAAGGGAGGGGACCGGAGTCGGACCACTGTTCCGGGTCCTCGGACTTTTTCCCTGAGACGCTTCGGGCTCCGGAAGGGGCCGCCACAACACTGGATCAGCCGCCAACTCCTTACTTCGAAATGGGACTGCTCCGGGAGCTTCCAGGGCGATGGAATTGTTCCGGTCGACGGCGAACTGAACTTGGATGTCCGGTCTTGCCTGCGATAAAGACCCCGACAAGGTGATTTCCGCGATCATAGATAAAGCTGTAGTTGAAGTGGGCAAGCAATCTGCCAAGGGCAGCAGAAAGAGAGAGGGCTTGAAAGGAGAGTGAAATGGATGCGTCACCAACCTTTTCCTCTCCGTAGAATCTGAGGCCTTTTTTCTGTTTGATTTCCTTGAGCACGACCTTGAGAGGGGTATCTCTCAAGTCTCCGCTGACCAGGGCCCCGGAGAAAGTGAGCAGGTCCCCATTCTCGTTGCCCCCGGCAGGGTATGCCGCAAGGAAAATCATCACCAGCAGCAATGCGGAAAAATACCCGCAGGACGGCCTCTCGCGCATGTCCGGGGCGTTGCTGCCGGGTTTTCTTGGGTCTGGCAAGATATTCCTCCGGGAAGAAGAAGTTGGGTTCAGGAACGTCTCATTGAATACCTGTTGATATCAGGCCGTTCCGGCCAGTTCCTTCCTGATCTTTTCCCCTGATGCACCGCACACCAGCAAGACGAAGCGGTTTTTTTCGGTGACTTCCGAAGCCACAAGGGTGAGTGGGGGATGGCCTCCTTATCTCACATCCTGAGGAAAAGAGTCAAGTCTGACGAGATCGATTGTATGGGCTCCCTGAGAGCAAACTTCTTGACCCGGCCCCGATGTTGAGATAGGTATCTCTAGGAAGATAAGCGACCCGGAAGGTCGATGAGTGTAGTGAGCCTGACCGGGTCATTTGGCGCGGAAGAGGCATTGAAATCATTTCAAAGGGGGGAAAACAATGGGCGAAAATAGACCCACGCGTGAGGAGGCCTTGGAGCTGTTGAAGGCATACAACAAGGGAGAGAGCCTCATTAAACACGCCCTGGCAGTTGAAGGTGTGATGCGCTATTCTGCCAGAAAACGCGGAGAAGACGAGGATAAATGGGGCGTGATCGGGCTCGTCCATGACCTTGATTATGAGCGGTATCCCGATGAGCACTGCCACATGAGTGACCGGATTCTCAGGGAGAACGGCTGGCCCGAAGAATATATCCGGGCCGTGGTGAGCCACGGTTGGGGAATCTGTTCGGATGTGGAGCCCCGGACCGAGCTGGAAAAGGTCCTCTTTGCCATCGACGAGCTTACCGGGCTGGTGGTGACCACAGCCCTGATTCGTCCATCCAAGAGTGTGATGGACCTCAAGGCCAAATCCGTGAAAAAGAAGTGGAAGGACAAACGGTTCGCTGCGGGTGTGGACAGGGCCATCATTGAAAAGGGTGCCCAGATGCTCGGCGTGGAAATTGGGGAATTGATAACGGATACCATCATGGGAATGCGGGAAGTAGCCGAAGCCATCGGGCTCAAGGGCGTGACGGTTGGGGAATGATTGACACGCGATTCGCATTTCCATATACTCTGTTGCCATCATTTAGGGAAATTGTTCGTAACGTATTTCTTCTTGAAGGAGGGAAGCAACCATGCGGAAGATGATCTTTTTTCTCGGTTTCATACTGCTTTTCTGGATAGGCAGCGCGGGCGCTGTGCAAAAAGAAATGAAGGTGGGATTTATTTATGTATCTCCCATTGGTGATGCCGGCTGGTCCTATGCCCATAATCAGGGCCGTCTGGCCGTTGAAGCCATGCCGGGTGTCAAAACAACCTACGTGGAGGCGGTCCCTGAGGGGGCCGATTCCGAGCGCGTCATGTTGAACATGGCACGAAAAGGGTATGACATCATTTTTGCCACCAGCTTCGGCTACATGGATTCCATGCTCAAGGTAGCCAAGCAGTTTCCGAAAATCGTCTTCATGCATTGTTCCGGTTTCAAGAGGGCCGAGAACATGGGAACCTACTTTGGAAGGATGTACCAGGCCAGGTATCTGTCGGGTCTGGTGGCGGGATCCATGACCAGGTCAAAGATCCTGGGCTATGTGGCGGCTTTTCCCATCCCCGAGGTCATTCGGGGCATCAACGCCTTTGCCCTCGGTGCCCAGGCCGTGAATCCCGATGTCCAGGTCAGGGTGGTGTGGACCAAGACCTGGTATGATCCCGCAACAGAGAAGGAGGCTGCCAAGAGCTTACTCGACGTGGGTGCGGACGTCATCGCCCAGCATCAGGATTCCCCCAGCCCTCAGGAAGCCGCTGAAGAAAAGGGTGTCTTTTCTGTTGGATACAATTCCGACATGTCGAAGTTTGCCCCGAAGGCCCATCTCACCGCACCCATATGGAACTGGGGGCCCCTTTACAAAAAACTGGTTCAGGAAGTCCGTGCAGGGACCTGGAAAAGCCAGGCCCTCTGGCCGGGTCTCCGTGAAGGGACCGTAGGGCTGGCGCCGTTCGGACCCATGGTCCCCGAGAAGGTCCGCGCAATGGTCCTGGCGAAGAAGAAGGCCATCTCCGCAAGCAAAGCCATTGTTTTCTCCGGACCTGTCGAGGATCAGAAGGGGAAGGTGCGGATTGCCGCAGGCACTTCGGCTTCAGACGGGGAGCTGTTGGGTATGACCTGGTTTGTAAAGGGCGTCATCGGAACGACAGAATAACAGACTGAACCATTAGCGACAGACGCCATTGGCATCATTTTGCCGGTTAGGCGTTTTATGTGAAGGAAGGATTGGGTTGGGCCGGTCAACCGGTTTTCCCGTTTGCCCGTGAGTAGAGAGAAAAAACCGGCCAACGGGCCAAACGGGCGAACCTACACCTGACCAAAAACAACCGGGTTAGAGCACGACAGGTTTTGCTGTATTTAGATGGGGAAAGGGGTCCCTTATACCCGATGTTCGGCATAAAGATTACGAAGAAACAGGAGCCCTCCTTATGGGGTTCCTGTTTCTTGTTTGTAGGGGCCGTTGCCCTGTCTCTCGGCATAAGCGCCTTTCTGCTCGGGATGCGTGGCAACTCGCCCGTTGGCGGCATAGCACTGCTCTTCAAGGGCGCCTTCTGGTCCGCATGGGCACTGGAAGACAGCCTGATCAAGGCGATCCCCATATTTTTGTGTTCCCTGGGTGTTGCCGTCACCTTTCGTCTCCAGATCTGGAATATCGGCGCTGAAGGCCAGTTCGCCCTCGGGGCTGTGGGGGCGACCTGGTTTGCGCTGCAATTCCCTGCACTTCCAGCCGTTCTGATGCTCCCGGGTATGGTTATCATTGCCATGTTCACCGGTGGTATCTGGGGGTTGATCCCGGCCGTGTTAAAGAACAGGATTCAGGTCAATGAAATTATCGTGACCTTGATGTTCAACTATCTGGGGATCCTCTTCCTGGAGTATCTGGTCTACGGCCCCTGGAAAGACCCGGTGAGCTTCGGGTTTCCCATGACCAAGCAGTTTTCTCCCAACGCCGTGGTGGGAATGATCGGCCATACCAGGATCAACTGGGGCATTTTGCTCTGCTTCCTATTCGGTCTGGCAGTGTGGATTTTTCTTCGGTATTCGCGGTTGGGATTTGAACTCAAGGCCAGCGGCGAAAATGTGAAGGCTGCAAGATATGCCGGACTCCCCTATGAAAGGCTGGTCATGCTGGTGATGGTTTTCAGCGGGGCCATGGCCGGATGCGCCGGTTTTCTGGAAGCCTCTGCCAATTTGAACAGGCTCCAACCCAGTATCATGGTCGGTTACGGCTACACCGCCATCGTGGTGGCCTGGCTGGCGCGACTGAATCCCCTGTATATCGGTATTGCTTCCTATCTCCTGGCGGGGCTCAAGGTCGGTGTGGAAAACATCCAGCTCGAATTGCAGGTGCCTGCCGCCTTCGGGGGCCTCATGGAAGGGTTGATTCTCCTAACCGTGCTCGCGGGCGCCTTCTTTACGAAGTACAGGATCTCCTTCTGGAGAAAGACATGACTTTCGACATCCTGCTGCCGCTGATGGCGGCTGCCGTACAATCCGGAACGCCCATATTGTATGCCACCCTTGGGGAGATCCTAACGGAAAAATCCGGTGTCCTCAATCTCGGGGTTGAAGGCATGATGATGGTAGGCGCCCTGGGAGGATTTCTGGCGGCCCATTATACAGGGAACCCCTTTCTCGGCTTTCTGGCAGGAGGTTTTTTCGGTGCACTTGTTGCCGGGATACACGGCTCGGTATGTTTGGTATTCCAGGGGAATCAGGTCGTTTCAGGTCTGGCGCTGACCATCCTCGGCACCAGCCTCGCAAACTATCTCGGCACTCCTCATGTGGGGCATGCGGCGCCCGGATTCCTGACCATGCCCGTTCCCTATCTGGCAGAGATCCCATTCCTGGGTCCTGTCTTTTTCAGACAGGATCTGCTGGTCTATATTTCCTACTTTATGCCGCTTTTCGCCTGGTTTTTCCTCCGATACACCAGATGGGGGCTGGGGCTTCGGGCGGTGGGTGAAAATCCGGAGGCAGGTTCTGCAGCCGGACTGGGAGTCTTGGGCTACCGCTGGGCTGGAATTCTTGCGGGTGGTTTTCTGGTGGGCCTGGGGGGCGGATACCTTTCCCTGGCCTACACCCATCTCTGGACAAACGGCCTGAGTGCCGGGCGCGGATGGATTGCCGTGGCTCTCGTGATTTTCGCTTTCTGGCGGCCGGGACGGGCGGTTGTGGGGGCGTATCTTTTCGGGGGTGTTATGGCGTTCCAGTTACGGCTCCAAGCGCTGGGAACAAACCTGCCGTCATCGTTGCTGCTGATGTTGCCTTATGCTCTGACCGTTCTCGTTCTGGTTTTCTCTTCCTGGAGAGGAAGGGGGACCGAGGCCCCGGCGATGCTCGGCGTGAACATGGAACCAATGGACTAAGGGCTTGTCATGACAGGCCCTAAGGGAGGATTCATATGACGGGTAACCGCAATCGTTACACAAAGACCTATCCCATATCCTGGGAACAACTCCACAGGGACGCCAAGGCGCTCGCTTGGAGGCTGCTGGACGGGGATTTTTTCAAGGGAATCATCGCCGTGACACGGGGTGGACTGGTCCCGGCGGCAATCATTGCGCGCGAGCTGGAAATCCACCTGGTGGACACGGTCTGCGTGGCAAGCTATGACTGGCAGGACCAGGCCGGTGAAATTGAGATTCTCAAATCCATTGAGAGTGATGGCGAGGGCTGGCTCATTGTAGATGACCTGGTGGACACAGGGAGGACCGCCAGGTCGGTGAGAAACATGCTGCCCAAGGCCCATTTCGCCACTGTGTATGCAAAACCGGAAGGCAGGCCACTGGTGGATACCTACATCACGGAAGTGAGCCAGAACACCTGGATCCTGTTCCCATGGGATTCGGAATCCCAATTTGTTCAACCCATTGTCGGACGCAAAGACGAGCTCAGATGAACGAAGTCGATACCCCCCTCATAAGACTCGAAGCCATAAGCAAATCCTTCGGCCGCGTCATGGCCAACAGGGAAATTTCGCTCGACATCAGGGCGGGAAGGATCAAGGCTCTGCTCGGGGAAAACGGCGCAGGAAAGAGCACCTTGATGAGTGTCCTTGCCGGCCGTCTGCGGCCGGACAGCGGCCGGATCGTGGTGAAGGGCGACGCAAAAAGGAACTATTCCATCCAGACGGCCATCAAGGCCGGTATCGGCATGGTTTACCAGCACTTCATGCTCGTGGAGGCCATGACCGTTACCGAGAATATTTTTCTGGGACGGAAGGAAAGATTCTGGCTGAAGCTAAAGGACATGGCCGCCGAAGTCGGGGAACTCTCGAAGAAGTATGGTCTGGAGATCGATCCGGAAGAAAAAATAGGCAATCTGTCCATGGGGGAAAGACAGCGCGTGGAGATCCTGAAACTGCTCCACCGGAAGGCCCGGATCCTGATTTTTGATGAGCCGACCGCGGTGTTGACGCCACGGGAGATTTCTCAGTTGTTTGATGCGATGCGCACCATGGCTCAACAGGAAAAGGCGGTTATCTTCATCAGTCACAAGCTGGAGGAGGTCATGTCCATAGCCGACGAAATCACCATCCTCAGAAAAGGGGTCGTGGTGGATCAGATGGATGCTTCCGCGGTTGTTTCCAGGGCCGACCTGGCCAGGCGAATGGTGGGACGAGAAGTACTTCTGGAGGTGGATCGTGAACCCATGGAGCCCAAACAGACCATCCTCCGTGTAGAGAAGCTTTCAGATACCGTCCTCAAAGATGTGAGCTTCGACCTGCGTCAGGGCGAGATCCTCGGGGTCGTGGGCGTGGCGGGAAACGGCCAGAAACGTCTTGTCGAAGTGATCTGCGGGCTTCTGTCTCCTTCAGTGGGGGAGGTTAGGATACTCGGGCAGACCTGGCAAAAATTCTTCTCCAAGAAAAAATGGGCTGGAAGTCTGAGTTATGTTCCGGAAGACAGAATCGGTCTTGCCACCTGTCTGGGCCTTGACCTGGTCGACAATTTCCTTTTGACGACACGCGAAGGTTTCGCCACGGGACCCTGGCTGAAGCGATCAAAGGCTGAGGCCAAGGTATTGGAACTCATTGAGCAGTTTGACATCAAGGCCCCGAACACCAGAATTACGGCGAGACAACTATCAGGCGGTAATCTTCAGAAGATGGTCCTGGCAAGGGAGTTTTTTCGCAGACCGAGGCTCATCGTCGCCGACCAGCCCACCCAGGGTCTGGATATCGGTGCAACCGAGGAGGTTTGGAAGATACTGTTAAAGGCCAGGGAAAGGGCCGGAATCCTCCTCATCACGGGCGATCTGCGGGAGGCAATGACCCTGTCGGACAGGATCGCGGTCATGTTCGGGGGTCGGATCATGGATCTCTTTTCAGTGGATGAAAAAGATAAAATAGAACAAATTGGACCTCTTATGGCCGGAATCCAAAGCAAAACATCAAAGTAACTGAACCAGCCTCTCCCAACCAACGAAAAGGCTTTCTGACGCCATGGGTGCCTGCCCCAAGCCTTTCCTCTGTCCTCCAACACGCCTGAACCAACTACTTCTAAAGATTTTCTTTTTTTTGCCGATAGAACTTTAAAGAAAGTTCTTTTGGGAGGAAAAGTGGTAGCGAACAGAGATTTTATCATGCCGGCCTCATTTCAGGGGCTCAATGAAATGGAGATTCATCCGGTCTCCCTTTCCTTTCACGGGGAACTTGAAAGGGATTTCCGGGAAGACTATTTCATCAATTCCCTCAAGATGGTCCGTTTCTCACTCCTGGCAGGCATTGTCCTTTATGGATTCTTCGGTATCCTCGATGCCAAGTTGATCCCCGAGATGAAGGAAACCCTCTGGATCATCCGTTTTGCCGTTGTCTGCCCCTTTCTTCTCGGTGTGATTTTCCTCTCCTATCTCCCCTTTTACAAACGCTTTTTCCAGTTCACCGTGGCAACGGCCATGATCGTGGCAGGATCGGCAATCATCTATATGATAGCCATTCTCCCCCCGCCGGTGAACCAGACCTATTATGCCGGACTGATTCTCGTTTTCATCTGGGGCTACACCTTTACCAGGGTCCGTTTTGTGTGGGCCACTTCGGCCGGTTGGATTCTGGTGGCCCTGTATGAGATCGTGGCTACACAGGTCATTGAGACGCCGGTTTCGGTCCTGATGAACAACAATTTCTTTTTCATAAGCTCCAATTTGGTGGGGATGTTTGCCTGCTACTTCATTGAATACTACACCAGACGGGATTTTTTCCTCGCATTCAGGCTTGAAAAGGAACAGGAAAAGGTCAAGTCCGCCAATCGTCTTCTCGAGAAAATCGTGACCAGAAGAACCGAACAACTCCTCAACAAAAACAGGGAATTGAGCGAGGAGATCGAGGAACGGAAGAGGGCCGAACAGGGGCGCGCTGAATTGGAATCCAAGCTTCAGGAAGCCCAGAAGCTGGAGGCCCTCGGGAGACTTGCAGGGGGTATTGCCCACGACTTCAACAACCTCCTCATGGGCATCCAGGGCAACACTTCATTGATGCTCCTGAAATTGGCCTCGGATCACTCCCATTTCGAACGGCTCAAAAACACGGAACAATTTGTCCTCAGAGGCTCAGAGTTGACGCGTCAGTTGCTCGGGTTCGCCAGAGGCGGGAAATATGAGGCGAAACCGACCGACCTGAATGCGCTCATTGCGGAATGCTCGAGATTGTTTGGAAGGACGAAAAAGGAGATCTCCATGAATCTCGATTTCGAAAGCGATTTGTGGACCGTGTGTATTGATCGGGGGCAAATCGAACAGGTCCTTCTCAACCTATTCGTAAACGCCTGGCAGGCCATGCCCGGCGGGGGGAACCTCGATATAGGAACGGAAAATGTCCATATCGAGGAGAAGAAAATCAAAGGGCTTGAATGCGCAAAGCCGGGCAACTATGTAAAGACCAGCGTGACCGACAAGGGGATCGGAATGGATCCAAAGACCATTAAAAGGATCTTTGATCCGTTTTTTACCACAAAGGAGATGAGCAGAGGAACCGGAATGGGGTTGGCTTCCGCCTACGGGATTATCCAAAACCATAGCGGATTTTTTGCGGTCGAGAGTGAGGTCGGGCAGGGGAGCGTGTTCTCATTTTTCCTTCCGGCTGTAAACGGTTTTGCCTCAAAGAAGGAAACATGCGATTCAGGAGAGCTGTTGCAGGGAGAAGAGACGATCCTGATCGTGGAAGATGAAGATACCATCGCGGAAGTGGCTTCGGAGATGCTGAAAAATCTTGGCTACACCGTATTGATAGCGAGAAGTGGTCAGGAAGCCCTGGAGATTTATGAAAAACAGCCCAGCTTCATCGATCTGGTGATTCTTGATCTCATCATGCCCAGGATGAGTGGAAGCAGGACATTTGACCTGCTCAAGGAAATGAATCCCCATATCAAGGTCTTGTTGTCGAGCGGATACAGCCTCTCCGGCGAGGCGAGTGACATCATGGAGAGAGGATGCGCCGGCTTTGTTCAGAAACCCTACGACATTTATCAGCTTTCCAAGAAGGTGAGGGAAATCCTCAATTAGGATGACTACCCAAAATCATCCAAGGAGGGATGATGGCAAAATTGGACCCACAATTTGTTGAGATTTTCAAGGAGCTTGAGGCCGGCCACGTGCGGCTGGAAAAAAAGCTGAATGCGCTCACGGACAAAGGCAGTGATCTAGAGGAGAAATTGAGCGAAGAACTGGATCGGTTCGAGCCCTGGCGATTGGATCTCATGGACAGGTTGGGGCATATCGTGGGCCATTTTGAGAACGGAGAGAGCCCGGTTCACCATAAATTCATTCGGGAATCCGGCTACTTTGAAATTGTGCAACAGGCGCCCTTCTACTGGAGGATCATCAACAAGCCCAATGGCTATGCCGGCGATGCCCAGATGATGGCCTTCATCTATCGTAACCAGTTTGAGGGCAAAACGCCTTTTGGGATGTTCCTCCACAAGCACGCCGTTTCCACAAAGGCCTGTCAGGCGGTTCGAAACCGGAAATTATATCTCACCCGGGAAATTATCAAGGTGAACGGCGGAAACGTGTTGAGCCTGGCAGCCGGACCGGCACAGGAGATCAAGGAACTGCTCGATGTCTACAGGGACGACACCTTCCAGTTTCTCGCCCTTGATCATGATATGGATACGCTGAAGACCTATGATGTTTCGGATCGTGATCCACGCTTCAAATACGCCCTGGCCAATGCCTTCCAGATCATAGCAGGCAATTATATCACGGCCAGACCCAGAAAATATCTGGAGAAGTTCTGTCACCCAAGTAAAGACTTCCGGGGATTCAGGCTCGCCTTCGGTCCTTTAAAATATGAAATGAAATACTTGGAGAAGGAAAGTTTTGATCTTGTTTACAGCTCAGGCCTGTTTGACTACATCAGGTCTTTCCCACTGGATGACAGTAGAGGCACCGTCGCTCTTACGAAAAATCTTTTTGATCTTCTCAAACCCGGCGGATCTCTGGTTGTGGGCAATTTCAGTCATGACAATCCAAAGGACCTCAAATTCGTCATGGAATATGTCTATGACTGGATCCTGTTTTACAGGGGCAGGCAGGAGATGCTTGAATTCGCCAGGGCAATCCCTGAAAAGGAAATCGAACATATTGAGGTCATAAAAGAATCTCTTGGAATCAATCAGTTCCTCAAGATCGTAAAGAAGGCCTCCTAGCAGGAAACAGAGAACTCGAGCGTCCCATATCTCTGTCAGATCTGAAAATACCCCCTTTCCGCCTTCATGCCGTGATTCCTCTTCCCCGTCTGTTTTCATGGCCCGCCAGTTTCCTCGAAGGGGCAGGAAGCACGTCTTTCTGCGGTGATAATGTCTTGAATTCGTATGGCTACAATGGTAAGAGAGGTTCCCTCTGGTTTGTCCTGCTACATGATTCCGGGCCTTGAGGTGCATATATGTTTCGGTTGAACGATCTTTTTCTCCTTCTGGTCATCTTCAGCTCCATGCTAACGGGGATTTTTCTGCCTCGATTTGGTGCGTATTTTCAGCCTTATCCGCTTTACTTCATAATGTTCCTCCTTTTCTTGAGCTTCCTCTCCATTCGTCTGGACGACATTGGAAAGACACTCAAAGGACACTGGATTATGGCTGCATGGCTCACAGTCGTCAAACTGGTATTGCTTCCTGTCTTTGTATACCTTCTCCTTAAAATGATCTATCCACGTTTCGCTGTGGCAGGGTTGCTCCTAAGCGGGGTTTCAACCGGAGTCGTTGCGCCATTCATTGCCACCGTCGTGAGGACCAATGGCCCGCTGGTCCTGCTTATGGTGGTCATAACATCCCTGCTGGTCCCCTTTACCCTTCCGATGCTGGTAAAACTCATCATGGGAAGAACCCTTGAAATCTCCGTTTTTGCCATGATGAAGATGCTGAGCCTGGTTATCTTTGTACCCATCCTGGCAGTGGAAACCCTGAGAAAGGTTTCTCCTCACTTTCTCGAAATCCTGATCCGACATCGCTACCCCATATCTCTTGCCACATTTGCCGTGATCAATTTCGGGGTCTTCTCCAAATACGGTACCTATTTTCGCCAGCAGCCGGGCACGCTTTTCAATGCAACACTTGTAGCCGTGGGCCTGGGTGCGGTCTATTTTCTTGTGGGGTTTCTGGTGGTCTGGAGGGCGGAGAGAGAAAATCGAATCGCCTCTGCAATTACCGCCGGAAACATGAACAACGTCCTTATTATCGTATTTTCCTCGCAGTTTTTCGGGCCCCTGGAGGCAACCGTGGCCGCCATGTACATGATCCCCTTTTTCGGGCTGATCTTTCCCATGAGGGCCTGCGAGCGCAGGAATATGCCAAAGGCTCAAGGCACAAGGCGTAAGGCTTAAGGTCATGTTGTGTACTTTCACAAACGATTTTGCTACCTTTCCCTTGAGCGGTGCAATGGTTTGCAGAAAAGAAAAAGGATGGCGATAGGAATGATGGCTTCGTAAGAAGTCATCATCGTGCCCACGGACGGGCACGCAAATCAATGGGGTGTATTTGCCCATTGATTTGTAAGGAAACCGAAAATCGCGCTTTTCGGTTTCCGTCAGTAAAAAGTCCAAGGACGGACTTTTTACAATCCATCAATAAGAACACGGAGATCTTTTTTCAGGACACGAAAACGCATTTTTGCTTGGAGGTCGCGTATTGATGTAGCGGGAGGCCGGCGCGCTTGTACCGCTCTCCACTGAACAGTACATGGGACAGAAGAACTGGAGAAGGTCACCCGGACGCCTTGCTTAGCAACGCTGGTCG
>CAYOIU010000064.1:0-15778 GCA_964404085.1 uncultured Desulfobacteraceae bacterium
CTAGAAGATTCCTTTTTTAAATGACTTGGACCAACTGATAACATAATTTGGGAATCATTAAATCTGCCAGTTTTGAAGGTTTCATCTGGTAGTCATAATGAAACAAGGGCCATACACGAGTGAGGATATGGCAAGAAATCTAAACTTTTAATAACTCGTAAGTTGTTTTGGAACCAACGTCCCGTCTTATGTTGGCTTGCTATGGGCTCTATGCCGACGATTGAAACTTTTGGAGCTCATCATGTTCTGCGGGCTTAGGATATCGTTCAGTTCTTCTTCGCCTATGAGTCCATATTCCAGAACCACTTCCTGCACACTACGGCCGGTCTCATATGCTCTCTGGGCCATCTCAGAAGCGCGAGCGTAGCCGATGTGGGGATTGAGGGCTGTGGCCAAACTTATGGAGCGATTGACGATTGCCTCACATACCTCCCGGTTGGCGGTGATGCCGTCGATGCACTTTTCGGCCAGAATTACACAGGCCTTGCCCAGGATGGAGATGGACTGAAATAGGTTGTAGGCAATCACCGGTTCGAAGGCGTTCAACTCCAATTGTCCGGCCCCTGCAGCCATGGTTACAGTCACATCGGAGCCGATAACCTGATAGCAGACCTGGATAGCCATGTCCGGGATAACGGGATTGATCTTGCCGGGCATGATGGACGATCCGGGTTGAACTTTGGGCAGATTGATCTCGTTTAAGCCTCCTCGAGGGCCTGAAGATAAAAGTCTCAAATCGTGACAAATCTTTGAAAGTTTCACGGCGATACGCTTTAGTATCCCGGACAGTTGGACATAGTCTCCGCAGTCTTGGGTAGCTTCAATCAAGTCGGGTGCCGTGTAGACATCTACTCCTGAGATTTCGCGCAGCTTCACAGCCGCGAGTGGGGCATAATCAGGGTGGCAATTGATCCCTGTGCCGATAGCTGTGGCACCCAGATTGATCTCCTGGAGCAGTTGCTGGGCTGTGCTGAGTTGGCGCATGTCTTCTTCCACGAAAAGGGCATAGGCGAAAAACTCCTGGCCCAAGCTCATGGGCACTGCATCCTGCAACTCCGTGCGGCCTAATTTGACCACATCCGTAAACTCTTCAGCTTTCCTGGACATGGCTGAGCGTAGGCGGTCCATTCCTGCCAGTAAAGTATTGATTTTCAGGATTAGTGCGATTCGTAGGGCGGTGGGATAGGCATCATTGGTGGACTGACCCATATTCACGTGGGTGTTGGGGTGCAGGATGTCATACCTGCCCTTTTCATAACCCAGTATCTCTAAAGCCCTGTTGGCGATAACCTCGTTTGCATTCATGTTGGCGGTAGTTCCCCCACCCCCCTGAAGGACATCGCAGGAAAACTCTTCTGCCAGTTTGCCATCGATGATGTCGTCACATGCATTACAGATCGCATCCGCAAGCCTCCCATCCAACTCACCCAGTTCGGAGTTAGCCTGTGCCGAAGCCTTCTTGGTGAAGCACAAGGCCGTGATGAACTCCGGAAAGTGAGATATGGGGATTCCGGTGATTGGAAAATTTTCCAAGCCGCGAACCGTTTGAATTCCGAGGTAGCTATCTGCCGGTATGCAGCGTTCGCCCAAAAGATCAGATTCGATGCGAGTGCCCTTCATTACTTAATCTCTGTGCTGTTGGTCCCCCCCCGAAGTCAGGATGAGGAGCCAAAGTAAAAGTTATCCATGTAATTTGGGATCGTCCATCGGAAGATAGCTATTCCCTCTAATACACACGGATACTCCGCCACTCATACTGAGAACCCGTGATATAGAAAAACCTAGATTGAAAGCCGCGTCGGATGGGATGAAACCCTGTAACGGAATCATGGACCCAGTCAGAACCACAGATTTTGTTTCTTTTTGTCCCAGACGACTCTCCAGATAGCAGGCAGTGTCGAATAGAGAGAATGTCCCCACAGTAACGATAAGCTTCTTGAAAGGGCTCTTCTCGATGGCTGTCAGAATCAGGTTCAAGTCGGTTTCGGTCAGATCCCTACTGTCCTTCATACATATTTCGGTGAAAAACAGGGACTTCTCTTCCATTCCTATAGTCCTTAATAAATAGTTTGGGATTACAGAATGGATCAGCGGTATTACCGCGCACTTGTCGCTGTCGTAGCGAGAGTCTATGGTTCCACCTGTCAGGATAAAGTTAATTTTTTCCATTGATACTCTTTCCATAAAAAAAGTGAAATTCTCACCATTTTTTTGGTGACACCCATTAGGGATCAGGTTTTGAGGCCGACTGTTTGAGTAACCTGGTGACGGTATTGATGTCTCTGATCCGTTCGAGTGTTGTCAAGCACTCTAAAATTTCCCGACAGTTGTCCCGTTGGAATACTCTGGAGGCGCAATCAATAAACTTTTCGGACAACTCGTTATCGCTCAATGGCTTTTCGGGGTTACCCATAGCCAGATCACATCTTTCACTCAATACTCGCCCATCCCTCAACGATAAGCGCAACTTTGCGGGTGACGTTCCGATGAACCCCAACTCTGCAAGTTCATCATCCAAAGCAACTCTTATTTTTGGAATCAGTTTCCTTATACCAGAATCAGACACTGCTTGGTCGGAAAACTGGTCCAAACCTAGTTTCTGGAAAACAATGGCTGCGGCCATGGCGTACTCCATGGAAAATCGAGCTTGTAAGGCCGTGGAGGGAGAGTGACACGTCAATTCCTTGAGCCCCAGTAGACTTACACCCACTTGGAGTGAGACCACATCATCCGCGGAAAAGGGATAATGATCCATTATCTGGAAGAGGCCATCCACGGCGGGATGAGTGCCGCTACAGTTCGGGTATCGTTTGAATACTAAACCCGGACTGATCAGTTCCCATGGGTTGCCAAAAGTCAGCTGAGTGGTATCAGGCGTTTTTCCGGTAAAAACCTGGAGAAACCCGTCCTGCGCCTCCATGGCATTGGCGGCCGCGGTCAAACCGTGTTGAGCCAGAAGTACGGCTTTGACACCGTTTTGCGCTGCCATGCCGGCATGATATGCCTTGGTCACGGTACCAAAGCTTGCTCGAATCCCTCCGGCCATGGAAGCGGCCAGACCGATTGCGGAAACAAATTGGTCACGGTTCAATTCTGCAATCAAGGCAGATGCGGTGGCGGCGCCCAAGGGCCCGAACACACTGGTGGTGTGCCATCCGTTTGAGGAGGTTTCAGGCATTGCCAGTCCCCCGATCTTGTTCTGCACCTCAACACCGATAGCATATGCCCGCAACAACTGCTTACCAGAGACATGGGCCATTTCTCCCATGGCGAGGGCGGCCGGGGCCACTGTCACGGTCGGATGTCCGATGGTTGTCCAACTGGTGTCGTCGTAATCAAGCGCATGACCGGCCACGCCATTTGCCAGGGCGGCCAACTGGCGAGTCGTGGCCTTGCTCGTACCGAAAATACTTGCTTCCGATCGAGTCGAGCACGACTGCACGTAGTCGGCGACGCTACGGGTGGCCTGCTCGGATTGGCCGGCCAGAATTCCTCCCAAACAATCGATCAGAGCCCATTTCCCGGTATTCATTACCTGTTGTGGGATGTCATCCAAAAAGACAGACCTTGCGAACTCAACTGCTTGCTCAATCAACGTCAAACCGGGTTTCTCTTTCATTGTTGACTCGCACTACAGCATGCTCCGTTTTGGCATCAGAAGCGGGCTATCGCCTTCTTCCCTCTTGAAGTTTAGTCTCCACCCGGCGGGCAAACATGGACAAAGGCCAGGCCATCATCAAGTAGATCGCTCCAACCAACATGTAGAGGTGCATGGGCATAAATGACATCGAGGCCAGATCTTTTGCCCTCAACATCAGTTCCGGAGTGGAGATCAGGGAGCATATGGAGGTGTCCTTCAACAGGATGATAAGCATGTTTAATAGAGGTGGCAAAATGATGCGTACGGCCTGCGGCATAATTATGTAACGATAAGTCTGATATGGGGTCATGCCAATAGCAATGGAAGCTTCCCGTTGCCCCTTGTGCAGAGCCTCGATACCGCCCCTGAAGATCTCGGCCATGTAAGCACCCTGGTTTAGGCCCAACCCCACCGCGGCCGCGGTAAAGGAGTCAACGACGATCCCCATTGGAACCAGGCCGAAATAGATTAGAAACAGAATGACCAAGGCCGGGATGCCTCGGACAAACTCAACGTAGGCCGTACAAAGACCTCTAACAATACTGATCTTGCTCAATTTGCCCAAAGCCAGGATTATTCCCAGAGCCATGGCGAAGGCGTAGCACAGCGCAGTGAGTAACAACGTGTTGCCAATCGCGGGCACAAGCTGGGGCCACCACATGAACCAGTGTTCCGTATAGCCCAATATGAATTGACTCATTGCCAAGACCTCCGTTTTTTCTCCAACCTACCGACAATCCGGGTCAGGGGAAAACTGAGGCAGAAATATATTATCGCTGCTAAAGCGTAGATCATTGTGGTATCGAAAGTCGAAGTCACCAGGTTGCGAGCATAGAACATAATCTCAGGTGCGGCAATGGCCGAGACGATGGCGGTATCCTTGAGAAGACCGATGGCGTAATTGCCCACCGGCGGCAAAGTGATTCGCAACGCCTGGGGCATGATCACGTATCGCATGGCCATCAGAGGGGTCATTCCCACGGCCAGGGCAGCCTCTCGTTGCCCTTGGTGAAGGGCCTCGAAGCCGGAGCGAAAAACCTCCGATAGGATGGAACTGCCCACTAGCCCAAGGCCGATAATGGCGGCGGGTATTGGGTCTACCTTTATTCCCGAATAAGCCAGTCCGAAATATATGATAAACAGCAACGTCAAAACCGGGATGCCGCGAAAGACTTCAACATAGATGTTGGCAATCAGTCGGGCGATTCGAACGCGCGAGGATTGAATTGTGGCCAGAACCAGTCCGACCGCCATTGCCATCACCAATGCACCGGCTGTGATCTGGACGGTCATCGTTGCACCGAGAAGGAGAATTTTGACGTATTTAATTATTTTCGGAAATTCAAAGAGGATGTCTTCCATTGTCCTGCCTCATCGCCCGGAAAGTAGGCCCAGGAATGCTTTTAGACGCAAGTCTTGAGGGTTGCCGATCACTTCCGCGGGAGGTCCTTGCTCCAAAATCAGGCCGTTGTCGAAAAAAACTACCGTGTCGGAAACCTCTTGGGCGAAATTGATCTCGTGGGTGACCAGAACCATGGTTCGGCCTTCTTCGGCTAGCTCCAAGATTACCCTTAGCACCTCCCCGATCAACTCCGGATCCAGGGCTGAGGTAGGCTCATCAAAAAGCATCAGTTTGGGTTCCTGAGACAGGGAGCGGGCGATGGCTACGCGTTGTTGTTGGCCGCCAGAGAGCCGTTCGGGGTATTCATTTCTCTTGTGGTACAGGTGCACCTTCTCGAGCATGGCGTCGGCCAACGCCAAAGCTTGCTTCTTGGACAGCCCGCGGACGCGATGTGGACCCAGGGCAACGTTCTCGACGGCCGACAGATGGGGCCACAAATAAAAATTTTGAAAGACCATGGCCATCTCGGCCCGCTGGGGAGCGAGCTCTTTGGACGACATCTGGATGATACGTTCATTCACAAGTTTTTCTCCCACCAGTTTGCCTTCGAGATAGATATGGCCTTTGGTGGGTTTCTCCAGATAGTTTATGCAGCGCAGTATGGTGGACTTTCCGGAACCGCTGGGACCGACGATCGAGAGTTTTTGCCCTTGTGACAAGGAAAGGCTGACTCCTTTCACCACTTCAAGATCTCCAAAACTTTTATGTAGGTTTTCAATACGCAGAAGGTGTTCTGACATTCAATCCCCCTCAATTGATTGGTGGGAGATCGGGAAGGAAAGCCCGACGGGTTTTGAGGGCTTTCCTTCCCTGGCTATTCCGCCGTTTTACTGACCGGACAACGCCGGGTAAATCCAGTCGGCGGGCCGGTCCTTGCCGGCGCGATAATTATTGCCCGGAGGCTGGAACCAGGTGGTCACATCACCGAGACCATATTTTTTGGCAAGTTCCAAATTCTTGCCCGTCTTCCAGGCGAGTCTGATTTTCTTGTTGATCGCCTCTAACAGCGGCTTGGCTTCTTTGTTTAGGCCGAAGACGACGTTCTGCTTGATGGTCAGGATGGGGAAATCATCCCGCTCTTCAGAGATGGGCAGGGCGTGAATTTTCCACTCCGGCTTTTTGGAGAGGGCGTACTGGATCAGCGGCGGATCGGCTAGCAGAGCATCGATTCGCCCGGATAGAAGGTCGCGGATAGCCGCGTCGCTGGTGTCATACAGGCTCAGCTTCAGGCCGGGAATGCGTTTCAGTTCGTCAACCCAGTTGAAACCGGTGATGGTGCCAACCCGCTTGCCTTCCAGATCCGCAATTTTGCTCCAATTCTGCCCCAGCTTCTGGGTAATTGTCGGCTTAACGTAGTAAATCGGATCTGTGAGCAGTATCACCTTGGTCCTGGGAATGCTCCAGCTCATCATTCCGTGCATGATGTCCACTCTTTTGGCCTTAACCGAAGCGATTTCGGCCGACCACTCCATAAGAGCTGGTTCCACCGTCAGCCCTAACTGATCGGCGATCCACTGCATGACTCCGCCATCCAGTCCGATCAGTTTCCCATCCTGAAAGCCGGTGCCCGGCATATCGCCGTTGAACGCCACAATCAATTTGCCGGGTTTGATGGTCCCCAAATCACCGGCGTCGGCAATTGCAGGTTGAAAGACAAACGGAAAGATCAGGACTGCACAACAAACGGATAGTTTGATCATTTGCATGAAGGCGTGTTTTCTTTTCATTAGCAATTCTCCTTTCGAGTTGTTCATGTTGGAAGGTTAATGAAATCAATGCAGATGACTCTGCAGCCGCGTACCTGTCTGGTTAATCCCTTTCAATAACTGGGAAACAGAGGTGGAGGAGCCTTGCTGAGCGTTTCGGGGTCGACCCCGAATACAGAAAAAATGCCATCTCTCTTGTACTTTTCGTGATAGATGGACACCTTCTCACCATCCAGCTCGACTCCGAGCCCCGGTCCTTCGGGTACCCTCATGAAGGCGCCCTCCGCGGGCAGTTTGCCTCCCTTTATGTAATCATCGTCATACCAGTCATACATGCACTGATTGGCCATGATGAAATTTGGCGTTGACACAATGATGTGCAAAAAAGCTGCTTGCGCGATTCCGAGTTCGGCAAAGGAGTGCATTATGACCGGCAGACCGGCCGCCTCAGCCACTGCAGCGGCCTTTTTCGTGGCCAGGATGCCCCAGGTCATTCGAGGCTCGACGCTGATAATGTCGGCCGCCTGCATTTTTACGGTATTCAGCGTTTCGTAAAGAGTCCAAGAACTCTCGTGTGCAAGAATCTGACTGGAGACGGAGTTTCTCACATAAGCCATAGCATCCAGATTGGAAGGTAGGACTGGCTGTTCCACGATATCGACGCGGAAACGCTCCAATTCCTTGATATACTGAACGGCGAATCCGGGAGATAGAGTTCCGTTGAAGTCGACCCATAGTTTGGGCTTGTCGCCAATCTCCGAGCGGATTGCTTCGATCGCTTCTGTGAGGTGATTTATACCCGTATATTTACAGTAGATAGTTTCGTAGCCATTCTTAACCGCTTCCCGAGCTTCGACACCCATCATACCAGGTGCATCATGGTGTATGTACTTAAATGACTCGGCCTTGTCGCGAAGTTTGCCCCCCAGCAGCTTATAGAGCGGCTGACCACAGGCTTTGCCGATGATATCCCACAGGGCCATGTCGACGCCGCCGAGAGCATAGCCGGCAAAATGACGTCCAAACGTCCAACCTCCCAATCCTTCTATCTTCTTACCGATTCTCTCCACATCGAAAGGATCCTGCCCTAAGAGAAAAGGCCCAGTGCTGTCAATGAACAGCTTGACTGCCTCTGCCGAATGTTGAAAGCATATGCTCTCACCCAAACCAACCAACCCCTGATCTGTCTCGATTTCAATCACCACCAGAGTCATACCGTCCCATCGACCGTAAGGCCAGAAGGTCGGCCTTGCGAAAGGAACCGAAAGAATTGTTGTTTTTAGATCGATTATCTTCATTTGTCCCTCCCTTGCTGAGATCGTACTCGACGGCCGGAAACCTTATCTTTCAAGCTGACCGCGGAACATAGTCGGTCGACAATTACTGTTATGAACCGACGGCTCCTGATTGCGACCAGACTCCCTCTACCCAATAACCGAGAAGCTGCTATTCAGGTTTATCTTTCGTTTGCGATGAAACACGCCGGTATCTATCGTGATGCCCAGGTGAGGCAAAGTATACTGAAGGGGGTGGGCGTCGTGATCATAGCCTTTTTCCACCTGGTCTATTAGTTCGGCCATCATGCCTCCCACCACCGGGGCAGTCTTGAACTGGTTCCCGCTTGTACCGATGGCTTGGTAATAACCGTCCAGATCAGACTTGTCATAGATGGGAATCCAGTCGTCGCTCACATCATAAAGATCGACCACGCCCCGCGGCTGACCGGGAATAGGCAACTCCGGGATGCGTCGCGCCAGTCGGAAAACCTGAGCCTTCCACTGTTTGGTGGTCACTTGACGATTGAAGTCGTCAGGATCGACGAATTCCTTGGGATCGCACTCCGGATCAACACTCCCGGTGAGGATCAGGTTGCCAACCTCGGGCCGGTAGTAGGCGCCTATATCGGCGTCGTTGGTGTGATAACCATCCTCTTCAGGCTTGTATCCGGGGGGAGGAGGAACCACATGCACCTCATGTCTAAGCGCTTTAGTTCGGATATTGTTCTTCTCGGTCTGGCCAGCCATTTCGCTGATTTGAAATGAGTGCGGACCGGAAACATTCACCACGATAGGGGCGTCGATCTTCTCACCGCTTTCCAGGGTGACTCCGATCGCTTGTCCACTTTCCTGTCTTATGCCGGTGACCCTCGCCTGGTATCTGAAATCCGCACCTTTGGCCTTGGCTGCTGCCTCTATGTTCTGAGTGGCCACCATTGGATCCCCCACATAACCCGATTCCGGGGTGTAACATGCGCCATCCAGCCATTTGTCGGACTCCACGAAAAAATCAGGATCATCAGGGACCTTGGGAGGAAAGAAGGAGTGAAAATCGCTGATAGGGACCTTCTCCTTTAGTGTGTTCAAATCCCATTCCTCGTATTTCACGCCCACTTCGTCAAAGTTAGCCTTGATTCTGGGCCAGTCGATCACACGCGATTTGATGAATACCGACCCGGTATTGTGGAACTTGGCGTATCCACGTACATCTTCTGTCTCCAAGTACTCCAGCCAGTTGTGCCAAAACCAGGCGCTCTCATAGGCCAGAGCAACACCGTCCTTGGTGGAGTAGTAGAAGCGCACGTTGCCGCAAGAATTGGCTGTAGAACCTGCCCCGGCGGTTGATTCTTTGTCGATATTCAGTGTCTGGTACCCTTTTTTGGACAACTCAAAGGCGAGGCAGCAGCCAATTATACCGGCTCCAATTATTATCGAATCATATTTTTCTTTCACAGTTCCCCCTTCTTATTTGATCTAAATTTTGATTTGAATGGCGACGCGTTGTACGATAGGGATGCACTAGCGCTCCTGGTCATAGGTTTGCACCAAATATTCATTTCCTTCGCGAACTTTTCGAAATACGATAGACTTCGCTCGGTCTTCTCGGGGTGGCGTTCGCTAAGTTCGCTGACCAACGCGTTGATCAATATGGTGGGCGCTGCATAGGCATCCACTATGGAGTTCACACTTACGGACACCTGCAGGACCAGCCCGGATACCTGTACCACCGGCGAGTGGTGACTGTCGGTAATAGAAACCACTCTGCAACCAATCTCTTTGGCAATTTGCCCGACTTGGAGTGTGGTTTTGGGGTACCTTGGGAAAGCCAATAGGATAACCAGAGACTGACGGGTCAATAGTTTGAGAAAATCGGAGTCGGGGGCGCCCAAGGAGTTCACCAACTTGACCGAAGGCAGGACTTTGGTGGCGGCATAGTGGAAATACCTGGAGAGAGATTCGGAACCCATCGCTCCGACGATCACGACATGGTCAGCCTCTTCCAACCACTCAACTGTTAAATAGAAATCGGCCCTGTTAACCCCTTCGGCCATGCGCCTGATGTTTTCCAACTCGGTGGAGACCACCCGCTCGAACGCCGATCCACCGAGCTTGTCCTTCTGCCAAACCCTTTCCTGGGCCAAGTTAAATCTGCCAACGGTGGATAATTCATATCTGATGGCGCGTTGCACCACTTTGCTCAATTCACCATACCCTTTGTAGCCTTGACTGTTGCAGAAACGGACCACTGTTGCATCCGAAACCCCGACATTCTTCGCCAACTCGGAGATGGTCAACAGGCCCACATGCTCTGGATGTTGAATGATGTACTCGGCGAGTGCACGTTGGCTTTTGGTAATGCTGCCCTTGGTCTTTCGGATGCGATCTATAATCTTTGGTATTAATAGATCGTCATCCCAGCTTTTTTGGTTGCCTTCAATCTTGGTCATGATCATACACCCCCTTTAATTCTGATCGAACCATCGGCTCTACTAACTCCAAAATGACTCGCGGGAAGTATGTCTCAACTCTGATCAACCAAGGGCGTCAGGGCAAAGCGTTAGGAGGAATGCATCGATCTTATTTCGTCTATGCCCGAAAGGATTTGCGCCGATTGATTTTTCTGAAAATGAATTTACATTATTTTTTTGATTGTAAGAATAATTACATTTATCATCCGCCTTTGTCAAGGGGAAAAACCATATTTCTACGGATTGATGCCAACTATTCGTATTTTTTGAATAATTTACTTTTTTGTATTGCCCTCTACGAACGCAAGTTTCGAGTGTCAAGGAAAAAGTGATTGAGTTATGCTTTTAAGGAAGGGAATATGACCAAATGCCGATACTAAGATCTTATCCGTAACTAAAATCAGTAAGTTCCGGTTAAGTTATTGCATGTAAAGGGGCAGTAGGTTGCCTGCCTAGCCTTGAGGTTGCTCGGTCAAACCCGAGGGTCCTGATCTCACTTTGTGTCTTGATGCGCAGCTCCCTGACTCTTTTTATGCTGACTTTTTCGTTGTGCTGTTCGCGGCAATAGATCGCAAGCAGCAAATAGGTAATCAGGCCGAAGGGGGCTGGGGACGGGGTTGGAATTACGCGTTTCTAGTCTCTAGTCTTTCTTCGCATCGATTTTAAAAGACCCCAACCACCGATACTCCTTAATAGCCCTCCTCCGGTCATCTCCGGATTTCGTCCCCGGCCCATGCCTTTCTCCACAAAGTCCCGGTACTCTTTTCGTGCTGCATATTGGCTTTTACCAAGGAGTTTCAACTCCGAATCAATATCTTGCCAAGGATATTTTCGTTTTCCCATAATAATGCTGTGACCGGTGTAGGCATATCTGTCAAGTGATTTTAAATCTTTTACAATTCCGGCCCGAATCGGATTTAAACAGAACCGAGTCTTTCCAGAAACCTGTTTCGATCGGTATTGTCTCTAAAAACGTTTCGTCGCTCGATACCCCTGCATAGGAAATCATGCAGGGCACCCGGCGCATCTATTCTGGCTTGACGTGGCATGTGACTTCATTACCACAAACCGTCCCTCTTTACAAACATATGAAAAAAGAAACGCCTAATTTCAACCCCGTCCCTCTTTACGCAGCTTTTCAAGCTTACGTTTGGTATTGTTGTACAAAATGGCTATTATAAGATTTCACTATACGATACGTAGTCAAAAGTTCGGTCAGCCAGAAAATATTGACTGGAGCATCTAATCAAAGCCGTCGCAGATACAGATATCTGCTATTTTTAACAACCTCAGTCAAGCCTGCAATATTGGGTTAAAATCCAAGATGATCTCAGTACCTGCCCTCCTGAAAACAGAGACATCAGCATAGGATAACGGAGAATTCATCTCTCCATCAAAAGTCCTCCAACACAAGCCCTGGACCTCTCTAAATCAAAAATCAAGACGTTACCCCCTTCAATGATTTCAAACCGTCACACCTTATGGAGAACCCGTTGACAAACCAGCATCATTTTTCTATCGTAATTACAGATACTTTTTGATTAATCGGCAGAGCCGTCCGAGCACTTTTTTATAGATCACATTCTAAATATGCCTGGAGCACAACAACATAGAATTTTTCTGAGTTCAACTTTTCTGGATTTAGCTGAAATTCGCTCACAGATCAATAAATGGCTCTCCGGAATATTTGGCAGTGAGCTTATAGTCATGGAGACTTTTGGTAGTGACGGTGATCCACCAGATATCAATTCAGTCAGGAGGGTCCGGGAATGTGACCTATTCATTGGAATCTATGCCCATCGCTATGGAACAATAGACCGACAAAGCGGAAAATCTATTACGGAACTGGAATTGGATGAGGCGAGAGCGGCTTTCAGTTCTGGTGTTCTGAAGGATATCCTTTTATACGTTGTCGATCCTAGATCGGATTGGCAGTCTTGCCACAAGGAGAACAGCGCAGTCGCAAAGGCTGGCCTGGAACGTTTGAAGGAAAAATGCCGATCCCATACGTATGCGGTGTTCAAGAATGGGCAAGACCTACTTTATTGTATAATACGGGATGTTTACAAAAAGCTGTCTGAGAACTTCGGCGCCCAGCCACTGAGAGTGCGGCCTTTCACACTCCCTTCCCAAAGATGTCTCCTCCAACCAGTAGGCATGGAATACCTCACAAGTGAGTATGGGAGCTATCTGGTCGGACGAAAACAAGAGACTGCACAATTGGCAAGATTATTGGAAGATGAGCCGATGATTCTGTTGCTGGGCAATTCAGGAACTGGAAAGACTTCGCTCATTCATGCGGGTCTCATTCCGATGATGAAAGAAATTGGGTACCGGCCGATTTACACCAGACCGCTCGGTCTTCCTTACGGAGACATAGTTCGCCAAATTCAAACATCCATTTTTGAAGCACAGCCAGTACCTAGAATAACACTCGTCTCACTTCTCGCAGAAGTTGCCGGAGCCCTCGCAGAAGACAAAGAGCTACTAATCATTGACCAATTTGAGGATGTGTTAATAGCCCGTAACGCTAGGGAAACCGAAATGCTTGTCTCTGAATTGAGGACTTTAAGGGAGTTATCTATTCCCTCGCTACGCATTCTAATAAGTTACAGAGCAGATCTTGAGGGCAGGCTTGGAGAGTTCTGGCAACAGATCAGTGGTTCTCCTCGAGGGCTACCCAGAGCCTATGTTGGAGGTGTTGATAAGAATGCAGCATGGAAAGGAGTCATGCAGGTAGCTACTGACCTTTCTGTCAGAATTGGTTTGGGTACTATTGAACAAAATCGGCTGAAAGAGGATTTATTTATAGTGAGCAGGGCGTTAGGGATCTCAGGGGTTTACCCACCATACGTCCAGATGTTCATAGACCACATTTGGTCTTCATCTAAAAAGGGGAAAATCGAATACATTGCCAAGAATTATCAGGCGGCCGGCGGAATGGAAGGAGTAATAGGTGGTTATCTCAGTAGACAACTGGAATATGCTCAAGACCTTGAAGGCCATGTCAGCGCTGTATTGATTTCACTTGTGAGAAGCTACGGAGTAAAGGCTCAGAGATCCATGGAGGAAATTGTTGCCGATACAGGTCTATCTAGCCAAGATTGCGAGATAGCTCTTGAGAAGCTGATAGACCTTCGGTTGGTACGACATATAGACACTTTCTACGAAGTCAGCCATGATTTCATTGCGCGAAAGATATTGGAGGAGCTTGTAAACTCCGAAGAGCAAGAGATCAAGCGATTTCAAGAACTATTGAGCTCAAAAGCTGCGGCGTACCGCACCACCGAAGCGCCTCTTACCAGCGAAGAGCTCTTGATGCTGTATAGACACAGGCGGAGGATTGTGCCCAATGAAGCGGAGCTCCGGCTTCTCCTATCATCATGGATTGAGCAGATGGGGCCTGCGTTATATTGGCTATTGGATGCGGACAAGGCAAAGATACTTGATTGGCTTAGGACAGCTGAGAGTAAAGAAGATTTAAACACAGATGAAAAGATATCAATCATACTTCTGCGCAGGAAATTGGGGGATACTGGGCTTGTCAGCGATGATTACTCCGTCTTTCAAGGATATCAGCTCTCCGCTGAAATGAGCTCTCTCATATTGGAAGATGCTTTGCAGGCTTCCAAAAAGCTCTTGATGTATGGCCTGAGACACCGGCGTAACGAGGTTAAGAAAGCATCAACAAATGCAATTGCTCTGCAAATAAAAAAAGGGAATTTCAATTGGATAGAACAATTAAGAAAGAGCAGTAGTCAATCTTGTCAGCAGACATACTATGAGTTAATCCTGCGAAACGATGTATTGATACCCGAAGAGGCAGAGGGGCTAAGTAGAGCTAAAAGAGAGTTTGCTCTGCTCAAGAGATTGGCCTACGCACCCAATGAATTTGAAGCACAGACAGTATATGATGAACTCGTGAAGATGAGAATCCCTGCGCGCATTTTACTTTTTGCCAAAGGCCTTCTCTTGATACAAAAGGGTCGAATTCAGCAAATTCTAAAAGAAGTCAAACGGATATCCACAGATAAAGCTGAGGTGTTACTTGCCGCAATCGGCAAAAATATCTCAACAAAGGGTTTCGATTTGATCGTTTCTGAATATGAAGAGTGGAATTCCATTGAGAAAGAGCGCTACGAAAAGCCGTCTGCATACGCGAAGGCTAGTGGGATTGCCTCAGCTATACTGCGCTCGGTGTCATACGAAAGATTGCCGCGGCTTCGCGGAGCAATGAAAACAATATTTCTCGCTCCCTCGTCCCGCGATATTATACTCTGTTTATTCAAATACGGAGATCTAGATGATGTGAAGCTCATTCTCGATCGTATCGCCGGGTCGGAAAGGGAAATTGATTTTTGGAACCATACTGAGTTGGGGCAGACAGTCGCGAGACGAATGGAGGAAATCGGTGGCGGTATACCCCAGTTCCTTAAGGAAATTCAGAAGAAGAAGGAGTTCTGGGAATATATGCTTCCTGAAGATCTACCTAACAGGCTTGAAAAGGATCTTCTCTTGCTTAAAAATAGAAATAATAGATCATTGTACATTCGTCTTACCGCTTATGCGATGATTGGAATTGCTGAGGCGCAAGACCAAGAGGATTTGATAAGACTTACTAATCACGATTACGGATTAATAGCGCGTACAGCTGCTATACGTCTTGTGAGCTTAATAAAAGAAAAAGCTCTAGATTTACTTGGCTCTACAGTGGCTGATACTATCCAAAAAGGGCAGTCTCGCTCGCTTTCAGAGGCATTACGAGCTGCAGAGATAGAACTATATGATGTTGCTGGGCTATGGTAAGTTTCACATTACGTCGATCTGTGATACCTGCTATGTATCACCACCTCACCCAATCCTGAGATAAGAGAATAATATTCGGGACAATTCTGTCTTTAGCTTCGCGAGAAGAGCTGAAGCCCTCTCTAAATGTCTCTCGACATCACGAGCCATGCGAGAACCAGTCTCTTGTATGTGTAAATCATTCGATGGCCGCCGGGCCTCCCTCTGGTAAACAAAATACCGGTGTCGTCCATCTTATCCCTAATTTTGCCGTAAAAGTAGGATTCGGAAACTCCCAAGTATCGCGCGATGTCCCTGCAGGTGTCGAGCCGTTCATCCTCCACGTCCGCTTGTCGGGATCTCCTCAGGTTGTTATTGTTTAGAGGCTCTTTAGACATCTCGTTTTCCCCTTACTTCGCGCTCGAATACAACGCGGTCAGGTATAGCTTTTGTCTCTATCGGCAGGTATATGACTCCCTTCCCCCACCTGTCAAACCTCA
>CAYOIU010000065.1:0-15330 GCA_964404085.1 uncultured Desulfobacteraceae bacterium
ATGAGGACGACCCGGTTTCCGCTGTCAATGAATTTTTCTTCTTCCCTGATGGTAATCACCACACCGTCCTGGATGGCCTCGCATGCATTCACAACAATATTTACAAAGGCCTCTTTCAATTGCTCCGGATCCGCATGGACTTCGGGGAGCGGCTTTGCCCTTTCAATGGCAAGACTTCCATTGCAGGATTCAAGGCGGTGCCGCAACAGCAGCGCAGCCTGATCCACGACCTCCGACGGGGAAATCATCTGCAATTTCAGCCTGGGCGGGCGCGAGAACTCGAGAAAGTTTTGCAAAATATTATCGATGTGGCCTATCTCTTCTGAAATGACATCGAAATCTTCCTGCTGGGCCTGGTTGAGTTTCAGACTCCGGCCGAGAGAAAACAAACGCATCTTTACAGATGTGAGGGGATTGCGGATGCTGTGGGATGTCCCTGCCGCCAGCTTTCCCACCATGGCCATTTTTTCTGATTGCAGGAGATGTTCCCTGCTTTTTTCCAGTTCAATATAGGTATGATCATATTCTTCAATCAGACCGTGGACGCTTTTTTTCAGGGTGCTCACTTCGTCTCCGGATCTGCGTGATTTCTTATCGCGTATGGTCTCCAGTGCCAATCGACGCACCGGTTCCAATATGTCGTGCACCAGGACAAATGCAAGCAATATACCCAGGACCAGGACGATGAGGATGGCTGTTGCGGCAACGACTCTCAGCTTTCCGGCCTGGATGGCACTTTTCTGCCTGACTTCCTGAATACTTTTCCTGGAAAACTCCTTATACTTCCCGCACAGGTCCAGAATATCGGAAAAAAGCGGCCGGAGCGTTTCGTGGAGGCGCATTCCTTTTTCCATTTCTCCCTCCCTGTAGTACCCGATCACCTGGTCTTTCAGTGTGGTATATTCGGCATATTCCGTTCCAATCCTCGCAATGAGAGATTCTTGTTCCTTTGTCTCCGCAAGTGACAGTGCCTTTTCGACCTGTGCCCTGAAGGACAGGCGATGTTTGGCCAATTTTTTCAGCCATGCGGAATTCCCATCAATAAAATAATAAGAAACAAATCCCTTCTGGGTGGCGAGGTCCGTTTCAAGCTCTACCGCCGCTTCAAAGGCGGTAAGATTCTTGTCGATGATTTGGTTCATGAGCCCCTGCATCTGATAAGTATACCAGACCATCACCACGCCGCCTACAAGGGTGATCAGCACAAGGAGGGAAAGGGTCGTATAGACTCTGATTCTCAAATTGATTTTGGACCACATGACAATCCCTCGGCAGCCTCCATAGGAAGATCCTGGACCTGACTCCTTATTCCAACCCGTGTTCGGAGAGCGCTTCCCTCACGCGGGCTTCCCTGATTTTTTCTTCATGGTCCCGTTTTTTTTGAGTAGCTTCCTGGACTTTTGCCATGAGTTGTTCTATTTCACACGGTTTCATCAGATAATCGAAGGCCCCCAGTTTCATGCCTTCAATGGCCGACTCTATGGTCCCGTGCCCCGTAAGCATGACAACCTCTATCAGGGGAAAGGATTTCCGGATTTCGCCCAGGGTTTCAATCCCATCCATGCCGGGCATCTTGACGTCCAGGATAACAACATCCGTATTCTGATGTGATTCGAGCGTCACCAGAGCCTCTTCACCGTTAGAGGCTGTGAGGATGTTGAGGTTTCTCTTTTCAAGGCGTTTTTTCATTGTCTCCACAAAAGGGGCCTCATCGTCTACCAGCATAACTATGGGAGTAAGCATACCTGTACCTCCTTTTACTTGCGGAAGAGGACGACACCAGCCGGTCCTGTCCCGTTTCTTATATGGCCATGCAACCTCTCACTCCAGGACACTCAAAGGCGATGTGGAGAGCTTTTCCGCCATCGCCTTCCTGATCCTTTCCTCCTGCTCCGCCTTACGTTCGCAGGCGCTGCCTATTTTTTCCAGAAGGGTAGGCATTTCAGTGGGTTTCATTAGAAAATCATAGGCCCCGTGTTTCATCCCTTCTATGGCGGTTTCCACTGTTCCGTGTCCGGTCAGCATGAGTACTTCCGTCAGGGGTTTCATTTTCTTTATTTCCTTGAGCGTCGCTATGCCGTCAATACCCGGCATACGGACATCCACGATGGCCACGTCGAAATTGTATTCAGCCAGTTTTTCCAAGGCCTCTTCTCCGCTGAAGGCCGTCGTGACGTGAAAATCCCTGTTCCTGAGGCGCTCAGCCAGGGCCTCCACGAACTCTTTTTCGTCGTCAACAAAAAGTATCCTCTTTTTCATTTGCTTATCCTCCGTCGTCCAACCCGGCCTTTCTCACCTAAGGCGCAAATGCCGGAATTGAGGAATTGTACCAATCAGCCATGAGGGCACTAGTGGGTCGTGGCCATAACGGCCTTTGCCGTTTCGGTTATCCCCTCAGGGAACCCTATTACATGAAACAATCCCATAAATTCCACCACCCAGGTAATGCCCAGTGAAATAAGCCACAAGAGAAAACCATATTTCACAAAATCCATAGGACTGATCATCCTCTTGCCGGTATCCGGATAAAGGCCCAGTCCATATACAATGGCATTATTAGGGGTGCCTACAATCAGGAAGTGGGCAAAGGATGTTGCGAATGCTGTTGCAATGCCGATTGCCCAAGGTTCGCCGGGGACCCCGCTAATGATGCCCATGGGAATGGCGATGGGGCCGAGGAGAGCAGTGGTCCCTGCATCCGACATGAAATTTGTCATGAGCCCCGAGAAGAAGCTCATCCCGATCCACAGCCCCAGACCACTCCCGAGATCCATGGAATTGAGTGCCGTGAGAAAAATCTGGGCCATCCACAGAGCAGCACCCGATTCCTTGAGAAGGGCGCCGAGGGTGAGTGCACCACAATACATGAACCAGGCATCCCAGGATATGCCTCCCAGTATCTTTTTCCAGTCTGCGACCCGGAAGACAACAGGGATAATCAGGGCCAGCAGGGCAGGCCCGCCAAGGCCCAGGTCATGTCCGCCGAAGATCCAGAGAACCAGTATCAGGAGCATCATGCCCAGCGACACTTTTTCGGAATAGCTCATGGGGCCCATCCTCCTGGTCTCTTCCTTTATGGAAACAAGACCGGGCGTCAGGTCTTTTGTCTTCACTCCCCTGAAAACGAAAAGCATGTAGATGGCGACCGTGAGGCCCAAAATCGGCGCCAGGGGAAGGCCGTACATCATCCACCGGCCGAAACTCATGGGGACATTGTAGTCGGACCAGAATCCCATCATGATGACGTTCCTGCCGCCTGCAGCAGGGGACCCAACACCCCCTACATTCAGTGCAAAACAGAGGGAGAAGAGCAGGAGCTTGGCCAATTGGGGATCGTGATGGATGGTGCCTTCCCTGCTGTTGACCGAGACGGCACCCATATATACTGCTGCCATAACGGGCGCCATAAAGGCCGCCATGGCGTGTGCCGAAATAAACGATCCCAGGGTAGACATGGAAACACAGAGCACGACAATGGGCATGATAAACCCCTTTGTCCATCCCAGAATCCATGTGGCAAGCCTCTTGTGGAGCCCCACGCTGATAACCGTGACACCCATTGCAAGGACACCCAGGAGAAAAAGCGGTGCGTCGCCCGCAAAGGTCTGCCCGATCATCTTTGTGGGCAAGAGGTGGAAAAAGTAGGCAAGGGTGGGCATCAGGATCCCGACCAGTCCTATGGGGAGGGCCTCTGTGGCGAAGTATATGATGGCCATGGGGATCATGCCGAGCACGAGCTTCATTTTCCAGGCGGCCTGGTTCATATCATTTGCCACGTGCCATTCGATCATCTTTTGCCCGAACCCGTGTTCCTTCACCAGGTCCACCATGCTTTGGGGCGTTGGAAGGACAAAACCAATGATCATAAAGAGAACCGCCCCGGAGACAAGCCAGAGGAGCTTGTTGGAAAGCAGGCCACCCGCTTTTTTCTTCCCTCCTCCCGTATTACCGTATTCCATCCCTTATCCTCCTTAAATCCCGCACAATTTGATTCTTTCACAGAGCAGTTTGAACATATCCGTAAGCCTCAAGATACCAACAATCTTTTTACCGCTTGTGACAAGAAGGGACTGATGGTGGCCAAGAAGAAGGGCATGAAAGGCCTCGCCCAGGGTGGCATCCTCTTCTACTTTTTCGCCCTCCGTCGGCCGATACATGATTGCTTTCACCTTTTTCCCCGCCAGCCTGTTGCAAAGGGCATCCAGATCACCCTGCCACAGGTTTCGGTCTTGCATCATGGACCTGAGAAATTCCGGACTCAGGCCGGAAAGGGAGGCCGATCTCATGTCTCCGAATGCATCATATTTCGGTTCGAGGGCTTTGATCAGGTCCCACTGGCTCACTTTTCCGACGATTTTCCGATTCTTGTTGTAAACCAGTACAGCCCGATGTCGATACCTGGTCTTGTCAAAATGCTCCTGCGCTTTTTCCAGTGCCAATACCGCCTCATAAACATTGGCATCTTCCGAGACGGTGGGATATTCCTCAAGAGTGACCATTAATTGGCGTACAGTTGTTTTCTTCACTGAGAATCTCCTTTCAAGAAAGAGTTCAAACCCTGACCATTTTCTTGCTCACCAGTTTTTCGATTTTCCTGATAAGTGTCTCGACATTGGATGGTCTTTCGAGAACTTCTTCAGCACCCGACAACATGGCACGAATCCCCTTTTCAGCCGTTGGATAACCGGTGAGGAGAATAAAATGAACATTCGGATTTTTTTCCTTCAGCATCCTGAGGGTTTCAAGCCCATCTATTTGAGGCATGTTCAGGTCGAGGACAATGACGTCGTAGGTTTCCCTCTGCGTCATTTGAATAGCCTCTTTCGCCGAAACGGCCGTTTCAACGTCAAGCCCACGGGAACGCATTCTCTCACCGAGCGGTTCAACAAAATCCCTTTCATCGTCAACGAGCAAAACCTTCCTGCCGGGCAAAACGCATTCCTCCTTCAGTTAGGACCTTCAGGCAGACCGAGCACAATCTCGCCGGCGCCCTCATTCACGACAATTTGTGCCCCCAGCGACTTCACCAGCTCATTTTCAACATCCTCGGGAAACGGGGGCCGAGACGAAGCATCGGACAATCCCTTGAGTTGCGAAAAGATAATACTGGCCCCTTGATCCTTCTTGTCGGCCGTCAACACCACTGTCTTTCCAGTGCCGGTCACAGCCATGGAAAATTCCAGGCAGCGCCAGATGATGTTTTCGACGAGAAAGGGGTCTGTGGTGATTGCAATGGGCGTTGAAGGAGGCGTCACTTCGAGTGCTATTCCTTTCATAGTGGCCAGTCTTTCGGAAAGAGCTGCCATAAACACCAAGATCTCACTCAGGTCTACCTTTTTTTTCGTCTCATCAACACTGTGGGCGAACGTATTCATATTCTTTATGATTCTGTCCGCGCGCTGAACCTGATGCTGGATCTTCCCTGCCAGGGCATTGAGCCTTTCCGGATCAATGGCCATCCCCTTTTCCGCCATGAGAGTGAAATCCTCCAGGAGCCCGGCATTTTCATTGATGATGGCAAGCACATTTTTGACCTCATGAGATATGGATGCATTCATTTTTCCCATGAACCTAAAGCCTTCAGTGCCGATGATGTCCCATTTGATGTCCATTTCTTGTCTCCTACCGCTTCAGCACTTGCTTCAATTTTTCTGTCAGATCCTCAATATCCACCGGTTTCACGAGGTAATATTCCGCCCCTGCCGCTTCAGAGCCCGCCCGAAAATCCTCTTCTGATCCGTGTCCGGTCACAAATATGAATTTCATGCCCGGGTGTTTCTCAGCCATCATCTTTCTGAGTTCAAGCCCCCCTATTTTTGGCATCTTGATATCCACCACGGCAATATCGTATGAAGTCGTTTCAATCTTCTTGAGGGCGTCTTTCCCACTGCAAACCCAATCTGCATCAATTCCCCTGAATGACAACCTTTCGGCCAGGGTGGAGACCAATTCCACTTCGTCGTCTATCAGTAATATTCGCATACGTTTTTTCCTTCCTTTTTTTCCATCCTGACAGGGAGGGTAACGGTAAACGTAGTTCCCTTGTCCGGCTCGCTTTCAACAGTGATCTTTCCGCCCAATTCCTGAAGAAAATTGGCGGTCAGGGATAGTCCAAGTCCTGTGCCTCCCTTCTTGGTCCTTGTGGAGAAAAATGGCTCGAATATACGATCCAGGTCTTTTTTGGGAATACCGCATCCATCGTCAGAGACCATCACCGAAACGTTGTTTCTATCATTCCGCCTCATCCGAATATCCAAATGTCCGCCATCTTCCATGGCTGAACAGGCATTGTTGAACAGGTTGAGAAAGATCTCCTGGAGCTTCCCCCGGTCAGTTTCAATCCCGGGAATATTTTCCGCGACCTCAAGGGAGATCGTGATAGATCTGTATTCCGCCTCCTTTTCAAAAAAGCTCAACACTTCCTCAATCAACTCTTTCAGCTCAATCTGTTGGATGCTTATCTCCGAATGTCTTGAAAAACTCAGGAGCCTCTTGGTGATGGTTCCTGCCCTTTTCACGGACGAAAGGATGGCGTTCACAAGGCCGAGGAGTTTTTCATCAGCGGTGTACTCCCCCTTGAAGGTGAACAGGTCCTTGATCAATCCCGCCTTTTCATTGATGATGGCAAGGGGGTTGTTGATCTCGTGGGCCACACCGGCGGCCAAGCGACCTATGGAGGCCATCTTGTTTGTGTATTCCACCTGGTGGAGGGTCGCAATCCGGTTCTGATCCGCCACAAAAATTCTGTTTACGAGATAGGTAGCCATCCAGATGACCACGCCAAGGATGACCAGCATGCTGATTCCCAGAAAAAACAGTAGTTCTATTCGTGTCTCCCGCCAAGACTTCATAAGTTCCCGTTTGTGCTTGACCACCATGAGTATGAAGGGTGTATCGGAGATATACCGATACCCTATGAGCAGCAAATTGCCGTCAGCGTTCTTTTTTTCAAACACCCTGGTCTTAGGGGCATATTCCGGGACAGGGAGGGATGACTTTTCGAGGACCTTGCCGTGATAGAGGGAAGGCGTTTGAAGTTTGCCTTCCCGGTTGATAATAAAGGCATCGCCCTGTCCGCCCATTTCAAGCCCGGACAGAAGATCATCAAATTTTTTCGTGTCAAGTGTCCCCTTGAGGACATAGAAGGAACCGTTGGGAAGGCGGCGTTTCACCGCGATGACGATGTGCGGGACGTGCCTGAAGCCCAGAAAGACATCACTGATATAGACGCCTCTCTTGCAGACTTCCCTGAACCAGTCCTGCTCGCTATAGTTGGCGCCAAGGAGATCGAATGGACCCACGTAGCTCCTCTGGTTGCCTAAGGGGTCTATGAGTCCGAGGTCTGTGAAGCCGCCGAAGCTTTGCTTGAGGTTTTTGAGTATCTGCTCCATCGCCCCCGGTTGGTTCAGAGCCACAAATTTGTTTTGTCTGACAATAAAATCCATCGCAGCCCTGCGTTCGGCGAAAAAGAAAAACAGGGTGCGGCGTGTATTGGAGACCAGCCGGGCCGTGCGCAGGAGGTTTTCCCTCTCGATAGATCCCTGGGTCACGTGGTAATCGACGATGGCAAGGGAAATCAAAGGGATAAGCGCAACTCCGGCCGTCAAAAAGACGGTTAGTTTCCACACGCGGCGGAAGTTGAACAGCTGCTCACGGTGTCCGGCCGCAACATCCCGGTAATCCCAGAATTTTGGTTTTATTCTTTTGAGGAAAGACATCTTTCAACCATTCCAACACCAATACCTCGTGGCAATTCGGGCGTATCCTTATTTCCTTTTTGCTTGCACCTTTTCGTTGGCCTTTTTGAGCGTGTCGCTCAGGGCATCGATATCCACAGGCTTCTGCAGATAGGCGAAGGCTCCCAATTCCATACAGATCTTTCTATCGGCATCGGAACCGTGCCCGGTCAGGATTATCACCTCGATTTGCGGGTTGGATTCCTTGACCCGTCGCAGGACCTCTATACCGTCGATTCCCGGCATCCGGAGATCAAGGATCATGACTTCCGGCTCATCGGTTTTCACCAGATCTAAGGCCGATTCGCCATCATAAGCCACCACGGAACCCATATCGCGCATGACTAATCGCTCAGAAAGGGTCGTTACGAATTCCCTTTCATCATCAACGAGCAGGATCTTTGATGGTGCCTCGAAGTCGAACTTCCGGTAGATATCCGCCTTGTAGAAATCCTTTCCCACTTTTGTCACCACATCCCCGACGCCATTGACTTTCGCCGCAATGGACTTGAGCTCTTCTTCCAGTTTTCCCAGCGCAAGGACCTGCTTATTGATGGTAAGGATAACTGAGCCGTCTTTGGCGCTTACACCCACATAATGCCCTTCCTTGGCCAGCTCCACTTCAACCTGGGCAGCGAGAAGGAAATCCTCAACGAGCTTATTAGATGCTTCTGTGGGTTTTAGGATGTCCGTTGCCAGGTTTTCCACCACAAGGGAAACGGCTTCTTTCACGTCTTTCTTACCCATGGGAATGACAATATCATAGAGGGATGCATCCCAGGGGTCACTTATGTCTCGCAGGTTTTTGACCCATGAAGCCCTGTCCTCATCCTGCTTGTGAATCATCTTGGTGGCTTCTCTGGCGGACAGCCCTTGATCTTCGCCGGCTGCTGAAATTCTCGATTTCATGTCGGCTATGAGGCAGACGCGAAGGACGTGGTTCATTTCCCTGGGGATGAGCTGGCCGGAAAAACCGGCTATGAGCAGATTGTCCCGGGACAGGATTTGAGCCAGCGCAAGCCTGAGATAGGCAATGGACCTCTCTTTTTCGTGAGTGAATTTATTGAAAGCCGATGTCTTGGCCGAGAAGGCACGCTCAATCTTGCTTTGGGCTATGGATGAGATTTCGCTTGCCGCCAGGACCAGCTCGTTGTCGGATAGCAGCTCGTATCCCGTACGGGCAAGCAGCTTTTCCTTGACCAGGTTCTCGCTGCAAAAGCTCCCGCTGAATAGGGTCACGATAGGCATTTCATTCCTCCCTTAACCCGGATTTTTCACCAATAATCTACTACGATGGCGGATAGCCCCATGCGTACTGCGTCGCGCTTGAAAAATGACCTCGACGTACTGCAAGTATGCCTGCGGCCATTTTCCTGCACGCGCCTTGTATTCATGGGACTCTCCACCGTCTCGCGACGAAGATCGGTGAGAAACCCGGGTTAATGATAAACAGGTTATCATGTAACAGCTTCTCTCTGTAGGAGCGACCGCCTCGCCTGGTCGCGATCATCCGTTAAGACTCCTCTGTCAGGCCGCAGCAGGTCAGGAGAGGACACTCTTTTTCCAGGGCCTCTGAGTGGGTTTGCGTGTAATTTGCGCTGATGGCGTTTTCCATAGTCGGGTAAAGATGATCTTCTCCGATCTTTTCAAGAAAGTGGGTCCGCTGCAAAACCCTCATGACGGATTCGTTGACGCCGCTCAATGAGATATCTGTGCCTGCGCTCCTTACCCGGTCTACCAGCAGGGAGAGGGTTTCCTCTCCCGACGCATCCATGTCATTAATACCGTTGGACACGATGACGATGTGTTTCAAACGCGGTTTCGTGCGCATGAGTTCCGTTAACTGATCTTCCAGGTAACTGGCGTTGGCAAAGAAAAGCGGGCCGTCAAACCGGACAAGGGCCATGTATTCACATTCCTTCAGCCCAAATTCGCCCGCTTCACGCAGGGCCATATCTTCCCTCCTCGAAAGGGATGCCACCTTCGGCCTCATGCTCTTGTAAAGGAATACCAGGAGGGAGAGGACCACACCCACCTCGATCCCTTTCTCAAGGTGGGGCGCAAAGGCGAGGGTCAGAATAAACGAGATGATAGCGATGACCCCATCATACCACTGTGCCTTCCACGAGTGGATGAAACCGGAGACATTTACCAACCCGATGACGGCCATCATGATGACCGCCGCCAGCACGGACTGGGGCAGGTGGTAGAGAAGAGGGGTGAAGAACATGAGCACGATGACCACCATCAGGGTGGTAAAGACGCTGGAGAGACCGCTTACGGCCCCGGCCTGGAGATTCACCGCGGAGCGTGAAAAGGACCCGGAAACAGCATAGCTTTTTCCGAAGGATCCGAGGATATTGGCCAGCCCCTGGCCGATGAGCTCCTGGTTTGGATCAAGTCTCTGGCCGGTCTTGGCGGCCATTGCCTTGGCGATGGAAATGGCCTCCATAAACCCGAGGAGTGATATGATGGCGGCAAAAGGAAGCAGGTGCAGCATGATGCCGAAATTCAAAGGGGGGATGGAAAAGGCCGGCAGACCTTTTGGAATATGTCCGACCACGGCCCCGCCGCCGATCATCAGCAACTTGCCGGTGTCGAGGGGGCTGTTTTTCACCTTGATCCGCCATGTCCGCCCGTCGTCTTTTGCGTCGGCAGGGATCTCGTCGGGGAGGTAGAATATGAGAGAACCATCCTCCCGCTCGATGCCCTTGAATAAGAACTCCCTGATCTCTTCCCTGAAGATGTGCGTGTCAAACTTGAGATTCTCAATCTTCATGGCAATCAAGTCCAGGTGGTGTTTGGCATCGAGAATGGCCTCCTGGTCGCCCGCCTTTTTTGATTCCTCCAGCATCTTTCCGGTCTGGGATCGTTTCTCGGCGAACAGGGGAAGAGCAGTGACCACCTTGTTGAAACTCAAGACGGCGTCCCTGGCCCTCGAGGAATGAATGGTCGAGAGATCCACATGGACGTTGTAGCCAAAACCGGTTGCCCAGGAAAGAATAGTCGTTACGGCCACCGCCACCAGGACATTGGGAATCCTTGGTGAGATGCGCTTGAGGCCGTACATGATGGCGAAGGCAAGGGCGCCCATGAGCAGGGTGGGCCAGTGGGTGTAACGAAAGGCCGCCTGGATGACTCTCCAGATGGTCTCATAGTGATGGTGTGCGTTATCCACATAGACACCGAACATTTTCGAAAGCTGGGAGGAGGCAATAATAAGAGCCGCTCCATTTGTGAAACCGTTTACAACCGGATGGGAAAGAAAATTGACCACCAGTCCCAGCTTCAGGATGCCCAGGGCGAACTGGAAAATACCTACCATGAGAGCCAGAAGGATGGCGTAAACAATATATCCCTCGCTTCCTGCTGTTGCCAGGGGTTCGAGGAAGGCCGCCGTCATAAGCGAGACTATGGCCACGGGTCCGGTGGCCAGCTGCCGGCTGGATCCGAAAAGGGATGCGATCATGGGTGGGAGAAAAGACGCATACAGGCCGTAATAGGCCGGCAGCCCGGCAAGCTGTGCGTAGGCCATGGACTGGGGGATGAGCACAAGCGCGACCGTGAGCCCGGAAATAGCGTCAATTCGAAAACTCGCAAAGCTGTAGTTCTTGAACCAGCCTATAAAGGGGAAAACCTTAGTCAGCATCTTCGTCACTCCGATCTGGGTTTCTCGCATTGCAGCATTCGTTTACATGATTCGATGAGATCTTCATAAAGAGCAGCGGCATCATAAAGATTGTTGTTCTTAAACCGTACCAGGCCGTCGACCAGCGTGAAGATCAGAAGGGCAGTCTTTCTGGCGTGCATATCTCGAATGGAACCGTCCTGTTGCCCTCGGACAATGGCCTGGTCAAAAAAATCCACGAGACAGTTGTATATCGCCTCAAGGTGCTCACGACAAACCGGATTTTTCTCGGCGAGCTGATAGGGATAGTGCCTGTGAAGGAGAAGAAAAGGGTCCTCCATTTTTCCTGCGAGGTAGAGATAAAACGAAATAACACCTACTGTCATCTCGAGGCCGTTGGCGAATTGCTTCTTACCGAAATAGCGCTCGAATTCTCCCGTGATTTCCTCGCGTGCGCGTTCCAGGATCGCAAGGAGAATATCCTCCTTGTTACTGAAATGGTAGAAGATGGTCCCTTCAGCAGCTCCAGTCGTCTGGCTGAGTTCGGACATGGAAGTATCCCTGAACCCCTTTTCCGAAAAAAGCCGTAAGGCCGCCCTTAAAATGTCCTCTTTTTTTGACATCCCGGATGCCCGATTTCCTTATCCTGCTCCTCGTTAGCGGAATATTTCTGCCGTCGCAAGAAAACCGACTGAGCGCTCACTCGGGGAGACTATCTTTTTGGAAGCTTGATGTCAATGAAAAAACATCAGCTGGAAAAGCCATCAATTACAGTAAGCTTGACACAACCGGTGTCTATCCACTAAAACGTTTTCATGCAAAGAACTGCAAAACGGTGGGCAGCGCATAATGGCCGTACGCTATAGCTCCGATTTCTTAAGAATGGAAATGGTCTGGTAAAAAGGAAGGGTGTGATTCGAATGCGGATTAAGCGTTGGCTTCTGAGATCCCCGGCCAGATTTTCCATTCTCGCCTTCGCACTGCTGATCGGCCTTGGGACCCTCATGCTTGCCCTTCCAGTTTCATCCACAGGGAAGCGAATAGCCCTCATTGATGCGCTCTTCACCGCCACTTCAGCAGGCTGCGTGACCGGTCTGGTGGTCCTGGACACCGGAAAGGACTTCTCCCAGTTCGGACAGGGCATCATCCTTATCCTTATCCAGGTAGGTGGGCTGGGCATTATGACGCTCAGCACTCTCTTTCTCCTCATGGCGGGCAGGCGGCCTTCCCTCGCAGGACGGTTGGTCATCAAAGATGCCCTGACGGACGGAAAGGAGCGGAGCCTTCCCTCTCTGCTCCGGGATGTCGTACTCTTTACCGTTATCATGGAAGGGTTGGGCGCTGCTTTCATGTTCATACGTTTTCTCCCGGGACGAAACGTTCTTCAGGCCGCTTACGTGGCCATATTCCATTCTGTCAGTGCCTTCTGCAACGCGGGATTTTCCATTTTTCAGGACAGTTTCATAGGCTACCAGGGGGATTGGACCTTGAATCTTACCATGTGTTTCCTGATTATCAGCGGGGGAATCGGGTTTCTCGTATTGTCGGAATTGAAGCGGAAGAAACCCTTCAAACGCCGCTCCTGGGCACGCCTGAGCCTTCACTCAAAGATCGTACTTTCAACTACAGCGCTACTGCTGGTGGGCGGGACCCTGTTGATTTTGCTGATGGAATGGGGCGACACATTGAAAGGGTTGTCGCTTCCGGGACGTTTCCTGGCGGCATTTTTTCAATCCGTAACCGCCCGCACGGCAGGTTTCAATACCCTGCCCATAGGGGCGATGGCCAATGAAACCCTGTTTCTTGTCCTGCTGCTCATGTTTATCGGGGCTTCTCCCGGGTCCTGCGGCGGGGGCATAAAGACGACCTCTTTTGCAAGCCTGTTGGCGCTGGGTGTCTCCCGGCTTGCGGGCAGAGGGAAGCCCCAGTTGTTCCGACGCACCATCCCCGGCGACAGCACGGGCAAGGCCATCAGTATCGTCATGGTCAGTGCCTTGGTTGTGGTGGCCGCGACCATGGCCCTCCTCATTTCGGAACTGGGTGAGGTTTCACATATCCATACCAGGGGAAAATTTTTCGAGCTGTTTTTTGAAGTGGTGAGTGCCTTTGGAACCGTAGGGCTTTCGACGGGGGTGACAGGTGGCCTGACATTGGCGGGGAAGATTATCCTGACAATAGTTATGTTCGTGGGGCGGTTGGGTCCCCTGGTCATTGCCATGGCCGTCAGCCGGCCGTCGGCGCCCAGGTATACTTATGCTGAAGAAAATATCATGGTGGGGTGATTCTTGAGTCATGAGTGGTGAGTCATGAGTCGTGAGTGGTGGAGTGTTATTCAGCGCAAAACGTGAGGTAAAAGCTATGCAACAATTCGCGATTATCGGGCTGGGAAACTTTGGTTACTATCTGGCAACGTATCTCTATGAAAAGGGACATGAGGTCCTGGCCATGGACAAAAACCATCAGCGGGTTCAGGAGATCAAAGACCGCGTAAGCCAGGCGGTGGTGGCAGACGCCACAGACAGGACCGTTCTGGAATCACTGGGACTGGATCAAATGGATGCCGCGGTGGTCTCCATCGGAACCGTTCTGAGTAATTCGATCCTGGCAACACTCAACCTGAGGGAAATGGGGATCACGTCTATCTATGCAAAGGCGGTGAGTGAGGCCCACGGTCGGATCCTTTACAAGGTTGGTGCTACAGAAGTGTTCTTTCCGGAAAAAGATCAGGCTATTTCCCTGGCAGAACGCTTGCATAACCCCAACATGCTGGATTATTTGCCTTTTCTAGAGGGTTTCAGCATCATCCAGCTGGCGCCCCCCAGAGAATTCATTGGGAAGCAGCTGAAGGAACTGGATCTGATCAACCGGTACGGTATCCAGGTGCTGGGCATCAGGGAGATCATTCCAGAGCGGCTCAACCTCATTCCCACGGCCCATTTCCTGATCAAAGACAGTGATACCATGATCCTGCTGGGGCCAAATGAAGCGCTTGACAAATTGAGGGAAAAGGAAAGCGATAAAACAGGGTAACTGCAGGCGGCTATTTTCGCCAGAATTCCGGAAGGAGCAGCACGATCACGGTATAAATTTCGAGCCGGCCCACCAGCATACAGAAAGTCAATACCCATTTTCCCAGTAGGGGTACCGATGCGTAATTCTGCACCGGTCCCACCGTGCCGAGGCCCGGACCGATATTGAAAATACATGCGGCCACCGAGGAAAGGGCCGAGATCATGTCCAGTCCCAGAGCGGCCATAACCAGGACCGACACCACATAGATGCCGAGGTAGAGGACAAAGAATCCCCAGATGCTGCTCAATATTTCCCTGGGAACGGGCTTTCCTCCCAGCTTGACGGCAGTGATTGCGTGGGGGTGAATGATGTGAAAAATCTCCTTGTAACTGTGCTTGACCAGCAGGATGATTCGCATAGTCTTCAATCCGCCGCCCGTCGAGCCGGCCATGGCGCCCAGGAACATGGACAACAGGAGGATGATTTTGGATAGGGACGGCCAGGTGTCGAAGTCGGCGGTTGCAAAACCCGTGGTGGTGATGATGGAACTCACCTGGAAGGCCGCGTATCGAAAGGCATGGGCCAGCGAGTCGTAGATGCTCCCGTACAGGTCCGTGGTGACCGCCAGGGTGAATACGGCTACAATGATGAGAAAGACGCGACATTCAGGGTCCTTGTGGAAGACACGATAGTCGCCTTTGATCAGCTTGTAGTGGAGGGAAAAGTTGATCCCTGCAAGTACCATGAAGATGATGATGATTCCATCGAAATAGGGATCGTTATAGTGGGCAATGCTGGCATTCTTCGGTGAAAACCCGCCTGTCGGCATGGTGGCAAAGGCGTGGCAGGCGGCTTCGAAAACGGGCATGCCCCCCATGGCGAGGAGGAGGATCTGGAGGACGGTGATCAGGAGATAGACCTTCCAGAGTGCCTTGGCCGTATCTGTAATCCTTG
>CAYOIU010000066.1:0-15233 GCA_964404085.1 uncultured Desulfobacteraceae bacterium
TGGCATATGTCACCGACGAGGTTTTCGCATTTGGTCCGGAAGGGATATTGGTAATCGCCGCACGCTGCCTGGATATCAAGCTCATCCGTACCCAAAGTGGAGCCGACAGTAATAGTGTGGGTTTCAGAACTGGATCCCTCGTCTTCTATTGTCAGCGGGCTTTGGGCGCTGGTGCTTTCCACTGTTGATGAAACCGGTATATCCGTATTGGTGATATGGATTTCATCTATGTCCAACAGATCTATTGCTAGATTTACCACAAGGCTCCCAAGGGCCTGTTCAAACAAAGCTTCTATATCCTCTCCAGTAATCATTCCGACGATTGCAAAGATACCGAATGGATCAGGTATATCAATACGAAGGTGTAAGTCATGGATGAGATCGGCAAAGCCGGCATTTGTGAAATTCGCGTATAGACTTAAGGAGCTCGTTGTATTGGTGTAGAGGATATGGTTGCTGATACCGGGAAACGGACCTGAAACGGCCACCTTCCATTCACTCGGGGAGGTTGGAATGGCAGCTCGCACAACATCTATTACAGTGTCTACGACTGAAATAATGGCATCGACTACTCCGTCTATGGCGGAGATGGTATCTATGGCTTCCCAGATAAATGGAATAGTCGTGCAACAGGGAATACATCCAAAGAAGCAGGCGATCGAATCACCAGTCAGGCCAACATATAAAACCGTCAGTGTCGTATCGAGAATATCATTGACCGCTTCAATCGGTTCCAATACCTCGTGCAAGATTCCGATCACTTCATTGATATCGCAAGGAGAGGTATGGCTCAGAATTTCATTCACCAACTCGAGCTTCTGATTGACAAGGGAAAAAAACTCGCTCCCGAATACGGCATCAAGATTTGACCTGATTGGTTCACTTGGGATCGACCCCACCCGGTCTTTCAGTGTTTCTACGAAATCCTGTATCCTCCCCATGTTCTCTTCAAGGAGAGACCATTGCTCAGGAGGTACATTCGGTTTTGTCCACTCTTCTAATTTGGTAAAGATATCTTGCAGTTGGGTGGTTATCAAATCCAGCTGATATTCTGCTTCATTACCCTTGGTATCAGGGGTTGGATCTTGGGCAGGCACAACATGGAATATTATGGAATTAGATATATTTTGCCCATCGTAAACATATACTTCCACATCTTCTTCACTCTTGAGAAATACAAAAGGGACCATGACCTTCAGGTAGTTTTCAGATGCCTCAAGGACGACTGTCTTACTACCATATTCACTCCCCTTGAAATAGGCCCCCATTACCTTTCTGTCCGGTGTAAATCCCGACCCTGTAAGCGTTATGATGGCCCCGGTTTGGGCCGATTGAGGGGCTACACTATCAAGACGTAACGCAGTGGTGGCAACATAAGAGACTTTGACCGTCACCGGACTGCTCTGCACATCTCCTATCCGGGCTGTCACCTGAATTTCGTTCTGGCCCGGGGTAAGATCCATCGGCACTTCAAATAGACCGGTTTCATTCAGAACTTCCTTCGACTCACCCGTGCCGGTATTGCTCAGCGTGATAGTAGCACCAGGTAAAGCGATTCCCTTGATAGTAATCGTCGGATCTCCTGTCACCTCTGGAGGGGGCGCTATGAGTGGCGGGCCTAAAACCGTGACCTTCACATCGTCCGAGGGACTGTTAGCACTGCCGTCATCTGTTACGACCAGAGTGAATTCATAGATACCCTGCTTGAGGGTTACAAGAGGCTTTTCCATATCATCCGGGTCGGGGGTCCCTGTCCATGTGTACCCCGTGACCGTGCCGTCCGGGTCGCTGGATTGGCTCCCGTCCAGTTGGACGTCAACGGTGGTCTGACCCTCAGGAAGGGCCAACGTGATATCCTGGCCTCCATCGGCAACAGGCGGCTGGTTCTCATGCGGAACAATAGCGCACCGGGGGAGCGTGCACTGGAGCACCAGCTTCCGGGCGTCCAGGACCGTAATCGTGCCGTCGCCGTCGATATCGCACTCGGGGCAGGTGGACGCCGGCTGGTTCCGGTGGGCAAGGAGGACAGTCAGGTCGTCGCGGTCCACGTCGCCGTCGTTGTCCAGGTCCCCGGTGAGGGCGAAGGCCGTGCCGGAGAAGGGAATCGACAGGAGGAAGACAACCAGAAAAGAGAAAATCCTGCATTTTCGACGCGTTGAAAATCGTGGATGTTCCATGGCTCTCCTCCTCAAATAAAAGGGGCCAGGAGAAACACCGGATACAGTTATCCGATGTCATCTCCTGACCCCAAAAACAGAAATATATGGTAACTTTGCCGTTGCTTACCCCAAAACGTGCAATTCAGGGTCTTCTAAGGCCCCAAGCCTTGCATGGCAATTATTTAAAGTGGAAATAGGTGGAACCAAGTGCACCTATTCCCAACTGCGACTGCGTAATCCTCCTTGCTTCATCTTATTTATATTGAAACAGATTTTTCACCACAGAGTCACACCAGTCTTCGCACAAGGCTACGACCCGGCAGGGAGAGCACAGAGAACAACCTTCCTTGTTTGTCCAGAAAACATTCTAAACAAACAAGGAAACAGCACTTCTTACTCGGAGTTCCATAGAAACGGTTCAGACGGAACTCATGTGGTGACTTTGGCTAGCCCCCGGGGGCTTAAGGAACAGTTTCATTTTGTCCGATCGGGTTCTCGCGATCGGACAAAAAAAAGAAAACTCTGTGTACTCAGTGACTCTGTGGTGAAAAAATCAAATCTGCTACGCCCGCCTTCTTTTGCGGTGAAATCCCATCAGTCCCACCAGCCCGGATCCCAGGAGGAACAGGGTGGCGGGTTCGGGGACGGGGGAGATGGAACCACCTTCTAGACTTATTGCCTCTGTGAATGGATCGCCGTTGGCGTCACCCAAATAGAAATATAGGTCTTGGCCATCTTCAAACCCATAAGGCTTTATCGTCAAGGTTGTTGAAACCTCGGCAAGGATGTCAAAGGTGAGGGTGGCGAGGGTGAAAGAAGGAGCCTGCCAATTATCCAAGAAATCAGACGTAATGACGCCAGAAATGCCGAACAAATCAAGTGTGCCCGGGGCAGAAATACCTGCTCCGTATGTTGGAAAGGTCCCAAGTATATCGGGCCATCCATAATTATCGACAGGGTCCAGCTGGTCACCCAAAACCGGATCGCCAAACACCACGCTATCGATCAGCCCATCCATATCAGCATCTGTAGTATCCAAAACAAGAACGGCCGGATCATACGTCACGTCAAGATCAAACGTTGAAAGCGAAGGTGTACCATATAATCCCAGGCCCGAAATCACGAGATCTACTGAGACCGTTGGATCTCCGGGCATATAGGTCTGTGGATTTGGATTGAAGCCTAGGCTAACGGCCCCTGCCGGGCCAGCAATCAGGCATAAAAAGGCGAGTGCGGCAACTAAGAAAAACACGATCTTCTTCATAACAGTTTCCCCCTTTTCGGGTATTGGCACGAGGCCTTATCTTCGAGTCCTCTTACATAACTCCTTTTGCCCTTTTCTCACGCTCGTTCACTTCGTTCACTAGAGGCACAGAGAAACCAGAGGAAAGCATTTTGTTTTTTTGTCTTAAAACTCTGTGATCTCCCTCCGGGGCGTAGGCCCATACGGGCCGGAGGCTGTGGGCTCTGTGTGAGATATTGCTTTTAAATCTGTATCAGAAAAGATATCACATCCTGTACTTGACACACCGGGCTCAAGACTTAACGTACACAAGAACCTGGAGAATCACTCTTTACTCATCGCATTTTTCGTGCCGAAAACCGCCCTTAAGCCAACCTTTTTATTTTTCGTTATTTCAGCTAGTTATAGCACCTCCACACAGACAAGCTCCAGGGTATGTAAAAAAATGCCAATTCCATATGTAAACTGTTTTCCACTTATGGCAGGAAATTATATATCCGGTTCCAAGATCTTCACCACAGGGAGGAGTGGTTAGGGGCTTTCCAGCTCGAATATCTCCACTTCATCGGAGATATTCTTCAGGGGCAAGCTTCCCAGTGAAGCAAACGGGAACTCCTCTGTCACCCTCTCGACCGTATTTCTGACGGCCATAATACTTCCACCCTTGGCCTTGTCGCAGATCCTTGCAGCGATATTGACCAGTGTCCCGTGAGCCGTATAGGTCCAGCGCGAACCGGTGGGGCTTTCAAACTTCAGGGCCCCGAGAAAGGCCTCACCCGAGGCAACGCCTATGTTGACGGCGAGGGGCCGCGGGAGGGTCTGCGATTGGCGGTTGATCAGATTCGTCTGGCTCCTGATGGCGGCGGCCGCCCTGATGGCCTCCAGGGCATGGGTCTTCTCGTCATCGGACAGAAACAACACCATGAGGCCGTCGCCGGCCGTCTCCATCACATCCCCGTTGTTGGTGTAAATCGCGTCCATAAACACGGAGAAATATTTTTCCACCAGGTTGTTCACTTCCGTACCTCCCACCTCTTCGGTGAGCCGTGAGTAGCCCTCGATATCCAGAAACATGACGGACAGGTCTCTTTCGCTGGCATCCAGGCTCTCGGAAGTGGGGGACCTTTCGATCATGCTGGTCACGGTGGCAGGGACAAACTTGCACAAATTCGCCTTGATGCTCTCCAGGATTTCCACCTTGCGGAGCGCGGCCTGAAGTTCCCCGAGCGTCTTTTCCAGCTCTTCGTTTTTGACCTGCAGTTCCCGGTTGAGGCCGCTGATCTGTTCAAAGGAGAGGGCGTTCCTGAGGGCCACCACCAGGTTGTTCACCAGGGTGCCGAGCAGCTCCCTGTCATGGATCCTGAAGGGTTCCTCAGTCAGTTTGGGGCCGAGCCCCACAAGCCCGACCTGATCGTCGTCGATTCTGAAAGGGAAGGCGAGCGCCACGTCCGGGTGGAGGTCCTGTTGAGCCGAGTGCTCAGACGAGGGCGTCTCTGTCGCCCACGCGGCAGGGGTTGCGAGGAACCTGCACCCTCGGCCCCTCAACTCGGACTGCAGTGGTTCGTCAAAGCCGATCGAAAAAAAACGCAACACCCTGTCGCAGGCGGTGTTGCAGGTCAGGATAACGCATTGAAATACACCGAAATTACCCATGGTCATGAGCAGAAAGTTTTTCAGGATGATGTCGAAGTCAACTTTTCCAAACAGCTCTTTGCTGATATCGTAAAGGGTCCGCAGATAATAGACCCGTTTGTCCAGTGCCGCCTTGACACTGTCCACGCCTCCAGAAGGGTCTTTGCCTGCGGGGACTCTGGTCACTCCGTCCATTTTTCCCCGGCCTTCTTTGCGGCTTCAAGGGCCGCAATTGCATCATCCGCACTGTCGAAAATCCGTGCGAACTTTGTGATCCCCACCATCCTGAAAATCTTCCTGAAGTGCTCAGAGAGACCTGTGACTGCGATCTCCTGCTGGTGTTTTCTGGCTTCGGCCAGGAGCAGGATGATGATCTTCAGACCTTCACTGTTGAAATAGATCGTCTCATCGAACTGCAGGAGAATCCTTTTTTCTTTTTCGGGATCCACCTGATCGTAGGCGCCCCTGATGGCGGCCTCCGATCGTCTTGTCACGTCGCCCCTGATATTCAGGACCGTCACGCGCCCCTGCCTTTCAATCCGCACTGCGTTGTCTTCTTTCATTTTTTTCCGGCTCCTCTCGGACTATTGATGGAACCTCAAAAAGTCTGTCCCCGGGCTTTCTTCTCAAAATCAGGACTTTTGTTCACCCCATCGCTTCCAACCCTTCCTCCATGGAGGGATAGATATCGGCAAAACGCGTAATGCCCACCATGTGGAAAATCTTCTTAAAATGATCGGAGAGGCCGGTAATGCACACTTTTTGCCTGTTCCGCTTTGCCTCTGCCAGCAACTGGATCAAGACAGCAATCCCCCCGCTGTTGATATAGGCCTCCTCGTCGAACCGGAGCAGGACCTTGCTGGTCCCACCCACATCAGGGTGGTGGTAGGCTTCATTGAAAAACGGCTCAGATGTACTGGTCACGTCGCCCTTGATGTTTAGAACCACTACGGTTCCTTTTGTCTCCACAGCAATCTCGTTCTGATCCGTCATGTTCCAGTTGACCTCCTCATCCGTTGTGCGTTTCCGCTGTCGGTGCAATTGAACTCCCACGCCTGGTATTAACGGCATCACTTACCTGGATAATCCAGCTTTTTCAGTTTGAGAGCCATCCTCACGGTGTGTCCTTCGGCGGTGATCCTGTTGTATTCCACCTGATCCATAAGCTTCCTTATCAGGAAGAGCCCTAAACCTCTGGGAGGTTCGAGCTTCCTGATTTTCTTATGGATATCAGGATCACCCGGGATGTCCCGGATGCCGGACCCTTCATCCCTGACATGGACCACGAGGTAGCCATCCTCCAACCCCAGGTTGACCACAACGCGCGCCTCCGGACACCCCTTGTTTCCGTGCTCCATGGCATTCATACAGGCCTCACTCACAGCGGTTTTCAGGTCCTCTATACGTTCCGACTCAAGACCCCAGAATTTCGCAAAAGAGGCTGAACACGCCATGGCCATGCGTTCGTAACCGATTCTCGTAGGCAGAATGATCTCCACCTGGCGCTTGTTGGTTTCTTTGAACATGTTTACCTCACTTCAACGTGTACCTTATTTCCTTCCCTATTGCAAAATATCCTGCAAATCCTGGAGATCCTGTCTAAAATATCTTTTCTATTTTCGCATGACACCGTTGCATCTGACAACAATCACCGTCATATCATCGTGCTGCTCAGCCCCTGAAACAAAAGTGTTGACCTCGTCGAGAATCCTTTTCATCAGCAGTTCAGCAGTATCTGATCGGCCCCGCTCCACAACCTCCAGGAGGCGATCGAATCCGAAGATCTCTTCCTGCGGGTTCATTGCCTCCACAATACCGTCTGTGTAGAAAACCATTGTATCCCCTGGTTCCAGTTCAAGGAGGGTCTCTTTGTACTCCGCTTCTTCCAGAATCCCCAGTGGAAAGGTGTCACCCTCTGTTTCCACAAGCCTTGCCTTTCCTGTCCCGGCGCTCAGATGAACCGGTTGGGTCTGACCCGCACTCGATAGACTCACAGACCGTTTTTCCCCGTCCAACTCGGCATAAAGCAGTGCAACGAACATCCCGGTTGTGATGTCCTTCTTGGTCCTTCGGTTGGCATGATTCATGATCTCTCCGATGGGGAGGGACTGCTCGGAGAGCATTCGAAAAATGGACCTTGACGCCGCCATCACCAGAGCGCCAGAGACGCTCTTCCCGGTCACATCTCCCACTATCAACCCAACCCTGCTGTCCCCCATATCTATGAAATCAAAAAAATCACCCCCCACTTCCCGGGCAGACTCTGAAAATGCGGCAATCTCAAATCCTTCGATCTCCGGGCATTCGGCAGGCAGCATGCTCACCTGCAAATCTTTGGCAATGGAAAGCTCTTCCTCCATGCGCTCTTTTTCGATCACCTCTTCCACCATCAGGGCGTTCTTGATGGCCACCGCGCCCTGGTTGGCCAGGGTGTTCAGGAGGTTGATATCCTCCTTCCGGTAGAATTTTCCTGATTTCTTCTCACCAAGGGATATCAGCCCGATCAGGTCATCCTCATAGACCAAGGGCACGACCAGTGTCGCCTCCATCTGCTCCAATGTCTTTTCGCATGATTCTCTTGAAGACTCGAAGAGCGGATCTTCCTGAATATCGTACAGGGTCACCGGCCTTTTTCTTTCCACCATCTTCTGAATGAAAGAATCATCCACGGCCAGTTCCTTCTCGGACGGATCGGAACACACTACGGCTTCCGGCTCCTGCGTGGAACGGCCATTCCCCGTCTCTGGGTCCTCATGTTCACGCTCTTTCCTTTTTTCGCGCTTTCCCGCCTCGGTAAGGCACCCATAGACCTGCTTTTCTTTGTCAAGAAGCATCACCCGACCCGAATCAATAAACATGACACCCAGAGCGGTATCCATGATGCTCTTTCCAATTTCATCCAGGCCCAGAAGAGTCCGCATGGACTCGCTGATCGCCTGGACCGTCTCCCGGTAATCATACTCCAACCGGTAAAAGACCCGGTCGATAACCTTCTGCACGCGGTTGCGCACCGGGTTGAACAGGAATAACACCGTCAGAACCGTAACAAGGGGAAATAGAGGCGACTGGGTAATTTCAAATCTACCGAAGGTTACATTGGCAACCATCACGAACAATCCGTATATGCCTGCAATGGTGCCGGTAGTCAGGACATAGCCATAGGTGCGTTTGATGATGGTGTCGAAATCGAACAGATCATGTTTGACAATGGAATAGCCGATGGAAAGCGGGAAGACGATGAAAAATGGCAGATAGTAATTAAAACCCGGGACGATATAGACATGAAAGATGGCGTTGGACACGAAATCCAGGAGGGGCAATGAGGCTGCAATCGCAAACCCAAGCAGGATCATCCTGGATCGCATTTTGACGATCTGGGACTGCGATGTTATCCTGAGCTGCAGACACGATCCCAGAAATACCAGCACACCAATGACCATATAGAGGACTGCGATAACATTCCACGGTCTTGGAGCATCGGCCATTACAGCTGTGGCTTGCCGCACTAAAACAAAAAGCAACGCGGAAATGACATAGGGGACGGTTTGAACATAGGGATGTCTCTTTAATAGCGTACGTTCTTCTGGGAAACCCAATGCCAGATGTATAAAGACCGCCGGTGTAAAGCAATATGCGAATATATTTAAATTCGTCAACCAAGGGGGTGAAACCGTCCCTAATTGGTACAAAACTGTAAGAAATATTCCGAAAACGGATGTGAAAAGGAAAAAAACCCAGCTCGTTCGCTGGTACGGTTTCATCAGAAAAACAAGGATTCCAATCAATGTGTAGCACAGCCCGACAAAGTACGGGAAACCACTCACGCTGAAGGCCCTCTTAAAGCCAGAGGGAATATTCTTTATCGTTACCGCGAAAGTCCGACCCTTCCTCTCGATGAGATAGGTGTTTTCCTCCCCCAATTTTCGATGCATATGGGACCGGAATTCTTCTACATTTTCAAAAAGGTCGCCATTGACCTCTTTGATCTGGTCCCCCACCTGCAAGCCCGATTTTTTTCCGTTTTCCGTGACCACTCTTACGATGGTAACACCGGTGGCCTGTCCAAAACCAAAGCCAAAATCGGGGTAGTTCACCCATTTGATGATATTGTAGAGATAGAACCCTGCGATGGTTAAAACCAGGATAACGCAGAAGGCAAAGGCTGTGGCGCTCAAGGGCCGTTTTGGTTTAATCATTGACAGGTGATCTCCCCGATGCCCGTGAAATGCTTCTTTTGGATTTTCTTTTCAAAAAAGCAATGAACAAAAAGACCGCCGAACCTGGAAAACACAACCAGGCCAACCAGTCGCCATACCGGGTGAAAATTGTTCGGGATTCCATGGGAACGACAGGCGCCGTTAGAATCCCCCTGACAAAGACGTCCCTGCCCTGCTTATCCTTCAGTCGATTAACGACCCGGCCACAGGGATCGATGAAGCAAGAAATCCCGGTATTCGTGCACCTTACCACAAATAACCTGTTTTCAACAGCCCGAAAAACACTCATGGATACAAATTGTTCCGGTGAAGCGGTTTTTCCGAACCAGGCCTCATTGGTTATGTTGATCACCACCTGGGCACCGGCTTTAACAAACTGTCTGACCAGATCCGGGAATATGTTCTCCCAGCAGATGGTCACACCGAACCGGAAATCGGGGTGCTTGAAAACGAAGAATCTCTTTCCCGGCAAAAATCCACCCACATCCGGGACATTGATAGCGGCCCATGGAATAGTTTCCTTGTAGGGGAGGTATTCACCGAAAGGGAAAAGGCGAACTTTGTCGTAGCGCTGGTTCTTTTTCTTTCCGGCCTTTGGGGGGATCAGGAAGGCGGAATTCAGGTATTTTGCACTTTTTGGCTCGCCCACCTTGAATTTCTGCAGTTGAGAGCTGCCGAGCAGGAGATAGGTCCCGGCCGATTGCGCCAGGTTTTTCACTTCATTCAAGAGATGGGGGTCCCTGTTGATGGCCCGAGGCGTGGCCGCTTCAGGCCAGACAATCATGGTCGGTTTGTCTTTTGAGACCTTTCGGGTGAGATCACCATAGGTCTGCATGATGAATTTTGCGTATTTCCTATCCCATTTCTTGTCCTGTTCGATGTTCCCCTGCACCAAGGATATCTTTATCTCTTTTCCTTCAATGGGCTCCGACGTTTTGAAGTAGCCGTAGAGTGAAGAAAACCCGAGAAACAGGGCCGCCGTGATTACCACCCATTTTTCACCTCGCAAGCCCTCTACATCTGTGTGGGGAGACCTGTCTTTGCCCAACCGCCTCATAAAGGCATAGGTGATTGCGGTGATTGCTGAATTGACCAGCACGATCAGGAAACTCAAGCCATAAGCACCGCTCAGTGAAGCAATTTGAGTGATCAGGGGATGTTGGTACTGGGAATGGGCCAGCAATCCCCAGGGAAGTGCGAGGAAGGATAGGTTGGAGCGGATGTATTCAAGGGAGACCCACAGGAACGGCGCGGCAAAAAGTGCCGTGGTCCTTCCTGCTCGCCGGGAAATAAGGCCGAACGCCAGGCCGAAAAGGCCGAAGTAGGAACTCAGATAGACACCCAGAATAGCGTGGTGAAGATACGTATAACCTGGAACCTCCAGAATCCAATTGAAGATCCCCACAAAAAAGATCATTCCCGAGAGATAGGACAATAGAAAGGAAAAGCCCGGTCCTCTTCCCTCCATGGCAAGGAGAAGAGGCGCCAGGCCGATCCACACCAGAATCGCATGGCCATGCAGGGGAAAGCCTGCCCACAGCAATAGACCGCTGGAAACGGCTGCAATGGTACGCATCAAGAGGTTCAAACGGACAACCACCCTCTCCTTCGATCAATTATGCCGGATGAAATTCATAACACGGCTTAACCCCGACACCTGATACAACTCGGCGCACCACCTGACCATAGTGAAACTATGCCATAGAGTGGATATGTGCAAGGCTCTAAACACGCCTCATGGTCCGGGCAACCAGAACTTGAACTGGGCATCGAACGAGTACGCATCACCATCCTGCTTGTAATTCTTGACCTTGGCAATGTAGGGGGTACCCGTTATGTCAAAAAAGGTCGTTCCAGCAGGCAGGGACCATTTTAATGGCGCGGTCGGATCCGTGGAACACCCAAATTGCCAATCCGGATCGACCAGTGTCTGGGTCTCCACATTGCAATTCACGACCCGCTTGACGCGCACGACAACAAAGTCGGGGGTGCTGGCAGAGCAGTACACGACCACGACCCCCCACAACTCCCCTTCCTGAATGATCGCGTTAGCCGGCGGTTCCGGTCCTACACCCGCCAAGGTCAGTGAGACCGAGGTCAGCAAAGAAAAGACTGCCATCAGCCCAACAACAAGTACGGTTTTTCTCAGTTTCATTTTTCATTCTCCTTTCTTTTAATAATTTTGCAAGCTTCTCAAACATAGTTTATTTCTATTAACCTCCTTTTGCCTTTTCTTGAATATCTTTTACTCTACAGCGCATCTGGGCCTGGTACACATTAAGACCATTTTTCTCGCATCAAGGACGGTAATCGTTCCGTCACCGTCGATATCACATTCCGGACAAACACTTGCCGGCTGATTTCGATGACTCAGAAGAATGTTCAGATCGTTCCGGTCCACATCCCCGTCCCCATCCAGGTCTCCAGGCACAGCCGGTGGTGGTGCTTCTTCAACAAAACCGATGGTTCTCTCGATGGAACCGGTGCATTCGGCGGCCCATCCGTTTGCTTCACCAGGGTCGATCCGGCTCTCCTGGTATTCATTGGAGTACCAGGCAACGGCCGTGTACATCTCTTCCTCTATACATTGCGTGGCCGAATTCCACACGGCCCAGCCCTCGAAATCCGTTGTCCCGGTCAGCACGGGGTCAGATTGGTCCCAGATATTTGAGAGCTCATACCCTGATGGCAGGTCGATTACACGAAAGACCCTGACCGGAACCTGTCCAAGGGGCACTGCGGGATCACCCGTTGTGTTCATGACCCGGACCTTGATCTGGGCGCCGTTTTGAGCAGGTGAGATCAATACCTGCAAGGGTTGGGCGTCGACGGTCCCATTCCAGATGTATGACTCATCAAGCAATGCCAGAAAACCATATCCCTCGACCCCTTGTGCACGTCTATATCGGATGAACGGTTGCTGGGCTTCGAGGGTATACCACCCGGGGGTTGTCTTCATCATAGGAACGAGTTTCCTAAGGTCATTGATGGTCACGGTTCTGACCCAGTTTTCCTTAAGTTCCTCTGCAGGAAGCCATTGCGTGTCCCCCAGGGAAAGCGGTGGAGGCATATTATGGGATTCAGCCCCCTCCGCCAATACATGTTTTTTCCCGCCGGGATCTGTTACCATCAAGGAACGGTGCAGTTCCACTTGTCCAAATCCTATATCCGTAACGATCGAACCGGAGGTTTCGTTCCTGATGACCATGATGATTTTGATGGGATCCGTACCAAGCACGAATTTTCGGTCAGAGTAGGCCAAATCCGTCTGCAGGCTCAGACTCAGCCCGGAAGATGGCAATCCTCCCCCCCAGGCGTTCCCATGATATCGGAGGGCTGGAAACAAGAAAAGGATTGCTAGAAAACTAAGCCATCTTACCCCATCGTTATGAATCAATCGTTTCATGAGAGAACCTCTCTTTTTAGAACCTACCTCACCTGGTTAGTGACCTTCAGCATGGACTTATACCAGTCACAAATGTACCCGTCTCGCTTCCAGTTGATGGAGTACTGGAACATGACGCAATTCGGATCTGTGGAATGTTTCGATGACCTGGCCAGAATGTGGCCGATCTCATGCGTAATGGTGTGTTTCAACACCTGTGCCAAACTGTATTCATTGCCTTCTTGGACTTTGTTCGGATCCGAGCTGAATGGAAGTTCAACCAACCCGTTGCCATTGATGTCAAAGGGGTTCAGCTGGCCCTCGCTTTCCCATTCTGCATAGGTCTTCAGCCGCTTGTCGCCATCCCAGTAACCATTCGGGCTGTTTCCCATGAGAATTCCGACATTCAGATCGGAATACCCATCGATGTAACTGCCCGTATCGGTGGGATCTTCGCACCTGCTCAGGGGTGCGAGTTTCATGTCCCCGGGTCCGGGATCCTCCCAATGATCCCCGGTCCAGACGGTTCCCTTTACAAATGGATTATCATGAAAATATTGATCGAGCGGAATCTTCAGGGCCGTTGCCAGGCCATAGGATCCCTCAATCTTGGCCGCCCTGCTGAGGCCTTTGGTCGTCCAGGCCCAATACCGCGTTCCCAAAGGATTGGATTCGGATGGCGCAATGGCCAGAATGAATTTGATGTGCCCGTCCTCCGATGAAAAAGCGCCCACCCTTTCCCTGTCCAACCGTACGATCAGCACGCTGATGTGGGGCATGGACATCCGGATAACATAGGCCCCACTTGTTCCGCCGACATAGAGCCGATCAAGATAGAGGGTATGCCCGTCGTTCCCCCACGAGGAGACGGGAACCCAGGCATTTTCTCCATCACCAGCCAACTTGAATTCCCACTCCAACTGTGGCCACTTCTCGACCCAGGTGGTTCCGGAGCCGCTAACCACCAATCCGTTAATGTTCGAAACCGTTCCGACCCTGTAATACCTGAAAAAGGACCCGTCCTCTGTGGCGTCGTGGCCCCAGCCGGTGATGTTGTGGACATTTATACCGCAATTCTTGAATGCCAGCCCCAATCTGAATGGATAGTAATTGGAAAGATCTGCATTCGGATCAAATGACCTGTAAGGATCTCCTATGGCATCATCTAAACCTTCTGCGCGTAGGAAGAGGTCTTTACGATAGGGGTTCAACCGCTCATGCACCAGGAGGCCACCGACCGTCTGGGTGTAGAGGATTCCGCGGTACTCTTCAAAGTTGATGAAATCATCACCCTTCTCGGCAGAATTATAGTAAGGCGAGGCCTCACCTTCATCAAAAATAACCCTGTCAATATCACCGTTGGGATCCAGTTCCGCCTGATTTTGGGTAGTGCCGTCCTTGTCATAATCCCAGGCACTTCCGATGCCGTTGGTTCCCGACCCCTTGGGAACCCACATCTCTTTCACGTAAGTGGGATCGGTAGCAGAATCGCCAACCAATATCTTTGTCCTTCCACCGTAATCCCAGCACTGGAGGTAGATGGTATAGGTGCCTCCACCGGAATCCGACACCGTCACCGGACCTTGGGCAAAGGAATGGTCACCCGGGTTTGTTGTCAGTCCGAAGTCGAAACCGTTGTATTCATACCAGCTCTCATAATTTGTCGTTGTCTTTTCGGGGTCAGGGTCATTGACCGCCCTGCCGGGGTATTTAGATGTCTCCTTCAGGCTGAAGGATACCGTGGCCGGTGGAGTGCCCCCACCTGTCCACTGGGCCTGTATCTCCAGGACCGCGTTGTACTCGGGAAGCCAGGTGTCGTAATTTGCACCAACAACCGTCAGATCGAAGCCCGGGATCTGTTGCTTTGTGGGATCCGTGCCGTTCTTGTATTCATCTGAATTGATGATGTTGTCGTTGTCAGGGTCCCCATCCGGGAGAGCACCTGTCGTTGTCTGGAAGTACTTTTCTTCCCAGGTATCCGGGAGTCCATCTCCGTCATCGTCCGGATTCAAGCAGTCCGGCCACAGATAGGAACCGATAATATTTCCCTCCCCATCCTTTTTGACTTTCTTGGAATCAAACCGGGGATCTGTCGGGTCGGTCGGATACTGGTTGGGAGCTCCGCCTTGAGCCAAACCAAAATTGGCCGGAACCGAAACGGCGATATTGGGATCACTCCCACATGCGGTCTCGTCCTCGTTCTGATAATTGTCTCCGTCATGGTCCAGAGGATCCGCGGGAGGCGGAGGTTCCGTGGGTGGAGGCGGAGGGGGAGTAAGATCTTCCTCCACGTTGGTGACCTCTGTCTCGCGGGTTATGGTAAGGGATGCGCTGTTCTCGTTTCCAACCATATCGGTGATCGTTATGGTGACTACATTGTCTTCCCCTTCTACCAGTTCAATGGGGGGGGTGGCCCAATTTACGGTGCCGGTCGCCGTACCGGTAGACGTGCCGGAAACGGGAGATCGGCTCCAGGTAACCGAGGCGATTTGGGTATTGTCCCCGGCCACGCCGCTCACGACAATGGATTCCAGTGCGGTCTTATACGTTGCATCCGCAGTGGGTTCCTCAATAGTCACCGTAGGCGCTTCACCGTC
>CAYOIU010000067.1:0-15072 GCA_964404085.1 uncultured Desulfobacteraceae bacterium
GAAGGTTTCGCCATCCTCTATGACGGGCGGAATGGGACCAAAATCCTCCAGACTCTTTATCTCCACCGGGAAATCGTCCAGAACACGTCTGAATTCCCTGATCTTGCCTTTATTTCGGGTGGCCAGAACAATCGGTCTGTCAAGCGCCATCATCAAACTCCGCAATTACTTAATCCGACGGGTACACCAACCAAAGTCCGCACAAATGATAAAAGACATCCGACAGGTAAACAATCCCCAATATCTTGCTGTCCGCCACCACGGGCATTCGGCGCACTTTCTTCTTGACCATGGTATCGATGATCACCATCACGTCACAGTCAGGGCCCACCGTCACAACGGGCGTGCTCATGACCTGTTCCACCTTCAGGTCTTTGAAACGATCCAGGTAGGGTTCCAGCTCCCCGTGTTGGAGTTCAAAACTCTCAAGCTCATAATTCATGAACGGTGGCCTCAGATGGTAGATGATATCGTACATGGAGATCATGCCGACAAGTGTGCCGGTTGCATCGGTCACCGCCAGACCAAAAGGCTTGTAACCGGTTTTTCTCACTTCCCCTTCAAAGATCAATTGAGCGGCCTCCCTCACAGGGACCTCCCCATTCACCGTCAAGAAATCCTTTTCCATGATATCCCTGGCCACAAGTTCCATATGCCCATCTCCTTTCTACCACTGTCCCTATCGAGCGAATTCCGCAGGAATCTCTTCTCTCCTCTGAACATGCACCGCTGATTACACTTTAAACAAAAACGATCGCCCTGTCAAACAGACGTCCGTCCCTCCCTTTATCGGAATGGATACCATATGGCAAGAAATCTGTGGACATGAGGTGGTTCCTGTGACAAAACAATCGCCACTACGAAAAGGCAAAGGCGGAAAAATTTCATGTTTTCAATTCAGGATTTTCACAAAAAGTACGAAACCGATTCCTCTGAGGTGGTGATTAGGAACCGACGATTTTCCTTCCTTGTTCCCAGGACTTTGGACCCCTTTATCGATCGCAAGGATGTGTTCCAAGGATTTCCCTTATGGGCCAAGATTTGGGAGGCCTCAATGGTCCTCGCCGAGCACCTGGCATCCTTGAACGCGGACCCCAACCGTCACATCCTTGAGATCGGCGCCGGGATAGGGCTTGTGGGCATCGTTGCATCCTCTTTCGGCCATCGGGTTACCCTGACGGAAAGCAATCCGGACGCCCTGAATTTCGCCCGTGCCAACGCCCTGCGAAATCTTTCACCTTCCTCTCCGGAGATAACCATAAAAAATCTTGACTGGAACCATCCCGGCATCAAAGGAACCTTTGGTACCATAGCCGCCTCTGAAGTGGTCTACAGTGAAAGAGATTATGAGCCTCTTTTCAACCTCTTCAAACGTTATCTCGAGCAGGGCGGCGAAATCATTCTGGCCGAAGGCATCAGGAAATCCAGCATGAACTTCTTCAAAGAGATGGGGCGACACTTTGATATCAAGGGGCGGAAAAAGATCATCCGGACCCCTGAGAAGGAGATCCGGATTATCCTGTGCCGCATGAGGTTCAAGACCTGAAATCGGTATGGCTGCAGAGGGCTAAAGGTACTCGGACAGTTTGTCCATAAAGGCTTTTCGAATGTTTTCAAGACTTTTCTCGTCTTTCGCCTCAAAACGCAGAACCAGGACCGGCTGGGTATTGGAGGCCCGAATCAGTCCCCAACCGGACTCAAAAAGGACCCTGGCCCCATCCACGTCGATCACCTCATATTCGGTCTTGAAATACTCTGCCATCCCTCTCACCACGTCAAATTTCATCTCTTCCGGGCAGTCCAGGCGAATTTCCGGCGTGCTGAATGTCTTCGGGACGTCAGAGAGCATTGCTCCCAGTGATTCTTCTTTTCGCGACAGGATTTCGAGCAGCCTGGCACCTGCGTAGATGGCGTCATCATACCCGAAGTAGCGTTCAGCAAAAAAGATATGCCCGCTCATCTCTCCCGCCAGGAGTGCCCCCTCTTTCCACATCTTTGCCTTGATCAGGGAATGCCCCGCCTTATACATGATGGCTTTCCCCCCGTGTCTTTCGATGTCATCGAAGAGTACCTGGGAACATTTGACTTCTCCTATGATCCCTGCGCCGGGGTGCCTTTCCAGAAGATCACGGGAAAAAAGGATCATCAAATGATCGCCCCAAATCGTTTTTCCAGCCTGATCAACCACGCCTATCCGGTCCGCGTCCCCGTCAAAGGCAATGCCCAGGTCCGCACCGGATTCCGTCACTTTTTCTGCAAGGTCCTCCAGGTTCGCGGGGATGGTGGGATCGGGATGATGGTTCGGAAACCGCCCGTCCGGCTCACAATAAATGGGTATCACGTCAAAACCCATCTGTCGGTAAAGCTCCGGAGCGATATGACCGGCGGCGCCATTGCCCGCATCCACAACGACTTTTCTCCTCACGGGGCCTGGATGAAGGTTTTCAATGAGGTAGTCCATGTAGGCACCGGTCACGTGGGACGCTTGAGCCACACCTTTTTCCCGGCAGAATTTTCCGGCCTCGCTGATCTTCCTGATTTCCTGGATCTCTTTTCCATAGACGGTGGCATGCCCCAGGCAGACTTTGAACCCGTTGAATTCAGGCGGATTGTGACTCCCGGTAATCTGAACCCCCCCGTCCACATCCAAATGGTGAAGCGAAAAATAGAGGATCGGTGTAGGGACCATTCCCACATCCAGGACGGTCATGCCTGTGGAGAGGAGGCCCTTGGAGAGGGCCCCGGAAAGTTCCGGAGAACTGAGGCGACAATCCCGGCCAAGGCTGATGCGACGGGCGTCATGCCTCCGAAAATAGGTGCCCAAGGACTGGCCCAACGCATAAACCGTTTTTTCATTGAGTTCATCAGGGAAAGTGCCGCGGATATCGTATTCTCTGAAGACATGAGGAATCATGGAAAACTCCCTTTTTCTCCTACGCCATCATTTCATAGCCCTGTGTCACGTCCGGTAGCCCGCATTGATGGTCACATAATCGTGCGAAAGATCACAGGTGTAGACCGTTTCAGAAAACTCCCCTGCACCCAAATGAACCACGACGGTAAAGGCGTCTCCTGACATTTTTTCTGCCGCCCTCTTCTCCGCATCTTGACCGCATCCCAGGCCGCCCTTTACGATCTGAATGTCATCGATCCAGATGTCCGTCTTGGATTCGTCGAACAGGATCCCTGATCGCCCCAGTGCAGCCATGATACGCCCCCAATTGGGATCCGAGCCGTAGAAGGCGGTCTTGACCAGTGGGGAATTGGCCACCGTGCGGGCGCCTTTCAGAGCGTCTGAGGAGCTGGCGGCGCCTTTTATCTCCAAAGCAACAAATTTCGTGGCGCCCTCTCCGTCTTTGATAATCATACGCGCCAGGTCGCCCATAACCTTTTCGACGCCGGAATCAAATTCATTCAGGTCTGCTTGAGAAGGGGGGCCATTTCCCGCCATGCCGTTTGCCAGCATGAAGACCGTATCATTGGTGGAGGTATCCCCGTCCACGGTGATGCGATTGAATGTCTTTTCAGCGCCGCGAAGCAGAGTCTTCTGTAGTGTCGGCCCATCAACGGCGATATCGCTCAGGAGAAAACAGAGCATGGTGGCCATGTCGGGCATAATCATGCCCGCGCCCTTGGCCACACCGACAATTCTGTAGAGGTGCCCCCCCACGGTTCCTTTGTGAGCGCTTATCTTGGGGAAGGTATCGGTCGTCATAATGGCCCGAGCCACATCCTGCATACCCTGTGATCCGAAATTTTCCTGGAGCCGAGGGATGGCTTCGTATAACAGATCCATATCGAGGGGTTTTCCTATTACGCCCGTTGAGGCCACCAGGACATCCTTTGAATCAATCTCAAGGAATTGCGAAACCCGCTCAATGGTTACTCGCGCATCATCCATGCCCCGGCTTCCAGTGCACGCGTTCGCGTTTCCGGCGTTTGCCACGATGGCCCTGGCCTTTCCCTTCCGGATGTTTTCCATGCTCAACAGGACCGGTGCGGCCTTGACTCGGCTGGTCGTAAAAATCCCTGCGGCTGTTGATTCCTTCTCAGAATAGATGAGCGCCAGGTCCGGCGCTCCATTCTTCTTGAGACCGGCGGCAACCGCCGAGACCTTGAACCCTTGTATCATGTATTCCATATTGGTTTCCTTCTGCGTGCTTTGTCAAATCCTTGCGACCGGTCGCTAACGCGACCAAATGTTTAGGCGTTGGCCCCACAGCATTTTTTGTATTTCTTGCCGCTCCCGCAAGGGCAGGGCTCATTCCTCCCAACCTTTTTTTCCTTCCGTCTGACTGTGGCGGGCGTTTCAGCCTCCCCCCCATGGCTCATGTGCATGGCCCTTCGCTTTTTTCTGGATACCGGTTCAGGTGGTTCCCGCATCAGCTGGATCCGGAAAATCATGCCCAGGGCCTCTTCGCGGATCCTGTCCATGAGGCTTTCGAGCAAGGCGTAACCCTCTTTCTGATATTCCCTGAGCGGATCGAGCTGTCCATATCCCCTGAGACCGATACCTTCTTTCATGTTTTCCATGCCCTGAAGATGGGCTATCCATTGATCGTCTATGATCTGTAGGACAACGAGCTTTTCGATCTCTTGAAAATCTTCTTTTCCGAACAGGATCTGTTTTTTTTCATAGGCCTTTTTGACCTGATCCTTGAGCATTTCAGCCAGATCCTCAGGCTTGAGGGTGTCAAAGGATTCTTCCTCAACATCTTCGGGACCGATCCGGACGCGAATGCCGAACAGTCGGGAAAATTGATCCCTCAGCCCCTTGATATCCCAGTCTTCCGGATGTTCCTTGGGATCGATCCATCTTTCTACCAGGTCCTCCACCTTGTCATCGATCATTCCCATGATGATCTCATCAATCCCCTGCCCCATAAGTACATCTTTTCGCAGGGAATAAATGATCTCCCGGTGTTTATTCATGACATCGTCATATTCCAGGAGGTGTTTACGTATGTCGAAATTGTGGGCCTCAACCTTTTTCTGGGCGTTCTCGATGCCCCTCGATATGAGGTTGTGCTCTATGGGTTCCCCTTCCTCCATGCCCAACCGCTCCATGATGGAAGAAATTCTTTCAGAACCGAATATGCGGAGAAGGTCGTCCTCAAGAGACAGATAGAATCGGGAAGTACCGGGATCGCCCTGCCTCCCGGATCGACCCCTGAGCTGGTTGTCCACACGGCGACTCTCGTGTCTTTCGGTACCCAGCACGTGGAGACCTCCCACTTCAAGTACGCCGTCACCCAGGACGATATCCGTTCCCCTTCCTGCCATGTTTGTGGAAATAGTAACCGTCTTGGCCTGGCCGGCATTGGCTATGATTTCCGCCTCCCGCTGGTGGTGCTTTGCATTGAGGACGGAATGGGGGATGCCCGAGCGCTTCAACATCTTGCTCAGCATCTCCGATTTCTCAACCGAAACGGTACCCACGAGAACCGGCTGTCCTTTCTCGTAAAGGGCCTTGATTTCCCTTCCCACGGCCTGGAATTTTTCTCTTTCCGTCTTGTAGATGGCATCCGGAAAATCCTTGCGGATCATCTTTTTGTTGGTCGGTATCACCATGACATCCAGTTTGTAGATATTGTTGAACTCGGCCGCTTCCGTGTCAGCCGTCCCCGTCATACCGGCAAGTTTTTCGTACATCCTGAAAAAATTCTGGAATGTGATGGTGGCCAGTGTCTGGTTTTCCTCCGCCACACTGACCCCTTCCTTTGCCTCCACTGCCTGGTGGAGACCGTCGCTCCACCTCCTGCCCGGCATCATCCGCCCGGTAAATTCATCCACGATCACGATCTGATCATCTTTGATGACATAGTGGACATCCTTTTCAAAAAGCCAGTAGGCCTTGATCAACTGCTGGGTGGAATGGAGGAGATCGGAGGCCCGAACAAAACGCTCTTCCAGTTGCTTGAGACGATCATCTTTTTCCTGGTCGTTGATCGTCTCATCTTCGCGGATGAGGTGGCTTTCATCGTCCAGATCAGGCAGAACGAAATCTCCCAAACCGCTGCCTGCCAAAAGCGAGATCCCCTTCTCTGTCAGCTCAACCGCATTGCTTCGCTCGTCAATAATGCAATAGAGGACCTGATCCAGCTCGGGCAGCAATTTCTGGGCACTCAGGACGTTTTCCATCCTGTCAATTTCTTTTTTCAAGGCCTGATTCTGGGCGAGTATGTCAAGAAAAGCGGGATTCTTGGGGTCTCCGCGTTTGACCTGAAGCAGTTTTTCAACGGTGTGGTCATCCAATTCATTTTTCTGGACTCTGTCCCGGACATCCTTGAGAATGGACCGGATCACCGAGCTCTGTTTGTTTTTCAAATTGATCACCTGCGGTTTGACTTCCGCATAGATCTTGTTCTCACTGTGTTCTACAGGCCCGCTTATGATCAGAGGTGTTCTGGATTCATCGATGAGAATGGAGTCCACCTCGTCGACAATGGCGTAGTAAAAATCCCTTTGGACATAATCGTCCTTGTCAAACTTCATATTGTCTCGAAGATAGTCAAAGCCGAATTCATTGTTGGTTCCATAGGTGATATCGCATGCATAGGACTCTTTTCTTTCTCTGTCATCCATACCATGAACAATCACACCCACGGAGAGGCCGAGAAAATTGTAGATGCCGCCCATCCACTCGGCGTCACGTTTCGCAAGATAGTCGTTGACCGTAACCAGGTGAGCACCTCTGCCGGCCAGGGCATTCAGGTAAAGGGGCAATGTGGCGGCCAGGGTCTTCCCTTCCCCTGTCTTCATCTCTGCAATTTTGCCTTCGTGAAGCACGATGCCGCCGATGAGCTGGACGTCGAAGGGCCGCATTCCCAGAGTCCTCACCGATGCCTCCCTCACTGCGGCGAACGCCTCGGGAAGAAGTGCATCAAGTGATTCACCATTTGCAATCCTCTCTCTGAATTCAGCGGTCTTTCCTTTCAGCTCCTTATCCGAAAGCGCCTGGAACTCGGGCTCCAGCCGATTGATGGTGTCCACGAGCGGCGCCAGTCGCTTAAGTTCTCTCTCATTCTTGCTTCCAAAAATCCCTTTTATGACTTTTCCTATCATGACTTCCTTCCAATTATGTCAAATATACTGGAACGCTTTGCATAAAACCGTTATAAGATCAAACGTTTCTGCCCAATAGCCGGGGGAAACAAACCGTAAATCTGATGGCTTCCAACGAAGTCGCCTCATTCACCGCAACACAGGAGGAGGCCTGAGGGTCTTTTTCAGACGCTTTCTCATAGTGCACTTGGCACCCAGCTCAGACATGGACGGCTATTTGGGGTTTACACCTCCTGAAGCCCTGGCGCTCTCTATTAGCTACCCTTAAACCCCAAATGGGCGTCCATCTCCTCCGGTGTGTTTAGAAAGCGTCTGAAAAAGACTGTCAGGTTCGGCTCCACTTCGTTCCTCATAGGCTGCCGCTTACGGCATAGACCAGCTTCCAGCGAAGTCATCAGATTTGACTCGTGACATTTCATCTAGAACGTTGGGTCTGAAAAATCAAGCATTTAAATCACCCAATCAGCCTGGGCGAGAACTTGTCACGGCCCTCGAGGCGAAGCGTTGCCTTGCAGTTTCCGCTTTTTTTTAGGGAACCGGTTAAGAAGGAGATGCTGCTGTCAATTCAGGATGTAACGGAGAGGATTGACTGCCATACCATTCAAATGGACCTCGTAGTGCAGGTGAGGGCCCGTGGAACGACCCGTGCTGCCGACAACAGCTATGGTGTCGCCCCTTTTCACACGCTGACGTTTCTTGACCAACGCCTTATTCAAATGGGCATATCTCGTCTTGATTCCATGCCCATGAGAGATGATGAGACTCTTGCCATAGCCGTGGTCCCATCCGACAAAGGTGACGATCCCATCCGCCGGAGCCAGGATTGGCGCATTCATTCTGGTGGATATATCGATGCCCTTATGGAATTCCTTTTGACGGGTGAAAGGTGAGGTACGATAGCCAAAACCACTGCTCAGCCAGCCTTTGGTCGGCCAGATCGAGGGCGTGGAGGCCAGTAGTGTCTTCTGTTTTTCAAGAAATTTCTCCAGTTCGGCCTTTCCCTCTTTGCCATAGGCGATCTCATCATTGAGATTGTCGAGGGAAAGGTGCATCTTCCGGACCAGATCTTTTTGGGATTGATCGATGCCATAGCGCGGGTCCAGGATCGCCGGGTCCGGGCCTCCAACGCCGCTGGACCGGCCATTATCCTCACCCGTTTCCATGTTCACCATAACCCTCAAGCGATGATCAACCGCTTCGAGATCGCCCACTTTTTTTGTCATTATGTTGATGCGCTTGGCCAGATGCAGGAATTGCTCTTTCTGAAACCGATTCACCTTCTCCAGCTGGGCGAGCCTGGGTACCTTTGCCTTCAAGTCCAGGTAGCCGTGAAAGATCCAGGCAAAGTAGGCTCCTCCCGCCAGCAGGCACACGCACATCACATACAGGAGCATTCTTGACAACCTGATTTGTCTGGTTCCCCCGGTCCCTTCCGGAACGAAGACTATGGTCATTTTCTTGAGAGCCAAATCAGAATCTCTCCAGGTTGGGAAAAAGGTTTGACATTTCAAACAATATCAAATGTTTAAACGATAAACGCAAAACATTAGTGCCCTTTTTATCACACCTGTTCACTTCTTGTCAAGCCGTTCCGGTCATTGGAAAAATGGTCTTTCGGGAGAAAACATATTCCGTGAATCACGGAGTCCCCAAGCTATCTCTTTACCTGCTTCCTTGGCGGAAGGTTCTTGCTGCCCTTTCTCCGCAACCGGGGAGAAGGGGAAATAACCAGGTATCAAGAAATGTTGCAATACACATGCCACAAGAAAACCTGCTATTTTCCCGGTACACTAGGCCTCACCTTTGCTCGGCATTTTGGTCGAAAAACTGAACAATCTTTTTTGCCAGTGCCATGCTGATGCCGGGGACGTTCGCCACCTCTTCCACACCGGCCCGGCCAAGTGCATCCATGCTCTTGAAATGCATAAGCAAATGTTTTTTCCTTTTTTTTCCTACACCATGGATGTGTTCCAAATCAGATGTCGTCAAAGCCTTTTCTCTCAGTCTTCTGTGGTAACCGACGGCCCTTCGGTGGGCCTCGTCGCGAACACGCATCAGAAACAGGAGAATCGGATCCTTTTCTTCCAACTTGACAGGGTTTTTTCTGCCGTAGATGTATATTTTGTCCCGCATTGCGCCTCTGCTTTCATCATGTTTGGCTATGGCAACGGCTTCAGGCGACCCGAGGCCTACCACCTGAGTGAGTACCTTTTTCACCACATTCAGGTGGCCTCTGCCTCCATCCACCACAAAGAGGTCCGGCGGTGTTCCCTTGGCCACCCTTCTTCTGACCATTTCCGCCATCATTCCATAGTCATCGATCCCATCCACTGACTTGATGCGAAAATTTCTGTAGCCGGATCGTTGGGGTCGCCCCTCCTTAAAACGAACCACTGTCCCCACCGCCTGATCCCCGTAAAAATTGCTGATATCGAGCCCCTCGATGGTCTCAGGGGCCTTTTCCAGTTTCAGCGTCATCTGAAGATTTTCCATGAGCTTCCTGCCGGATGCCTCTTCCTGTCCGGAGAGGACACTTTCGGCATTGGCGTCGGCCATCCGCACCAACCGAAGTTTTTCCCCTCTCAAGGGCCTATGCAGAGATACCTTCCTGCCCGAAAGGCTCGACAGCCAGGCCCCGATGGCCGGCAGATCCTCACACGCGGTCGATGTCAGTATCTCTTTTGGGATAAAGGGTTCTTCGGCATAATATTGCTTCAGAAAGGCCTCCACAACCTCTGCAGGGTCACCGGCTGCCTGACCTCTGAAAAGAAAATTCCGGCTTCCGGCCAGATAACCGCCTCTGATATGCAGGATGGCTACCTGCACCAGGCTCTCCTTTTTCGCGACACCGATGACGTCTTTGTCCTCCAGGCGGGGCAAGACGACATGCTGCTTTTCCACCGTGCGTTCGATGGCCCTGATCTGATCCCTGATTTCCCCTGCTCGTTCAAATTCGAGATGACCTGCCACGCCCTCCATCTCTTTCCTCAGTTGATCGGTCAATTCCTGGTTCCGTCCTTCGAGGAATAAACGTACCTGTTGCACAATGCCCTGATACAGGACCTTACTGACATCTCTCGTGCACGGCCCCAGGCAGCGGTCCATTTGATAATTGAGGCACGGTCTGCTGCGTTTCGGCATTCGGCGGTCTTTGCATTTTCGAAGCCGGAAGATACGGTCGATCGTTTTTAACGTTCTTCTCACCGACTGGGCGGAGGAAAAGGGTCCAAAGTAGAGGGCACCGTCTTTTCTTATTTTTCTTACAATCCGGAGGCGCGGATAGGGCTCATTGAGATCCATGCGAAGGCTGGGATACCGCTTGTCATCGCGGAGGACGATATTGTAGCGCGGCATGAACTTCCGTATCAATGTGCTTTCCAGGATAAAGGCCTCATTTTCGCTGGCAGTCAGGATACAATCCAGGCCTCTGGCTTTTTTCATCATGAGAGCCGTTTTGCGGGACTTTTCGGCGGGTGCCTTGAAATAGGACTGGACGCGCTTCCTGAGGTTTTTCGCCTTGCCCACATAGATAACCTCTCCGGCTGCATCTTTAAAAAGGTAGGCCCCCGGGTCCTGGGGCACGCCTCGAGGGATCTTTCCAGGCGTCACATCGAATTGGACACTTTCATCCGCATTCAGCACGGAATTCTTCCTTGCGTAGAGGTCTTTGCTTGGAGATGTAGGTTGCATAGGTCAAAGGTAAGTGATAGGTTTAGACGAGTCAAGGCGGTTGTTGTTGCGGGGGAAGCAGAGGATGATTCCTTTTTCAAAATCCATTTTGATATTGTCACTGTCTTTTTTCATTTTCACTCTTTTTGGATGTGCGGCCAGCAGGCCTGTTTGGATAAAAGCAGCCCGTGTTCAAGGCGTGAAGCGCCACTTTCTTCCGGGGCAGATTATTGCCCTGCCGAAAGGACGTATCCTCACCTTTGATGGGCTTATCAAGGAGTTGAGCTCCAAACGTCTCGTTTTCGTGGGAGAGACGCATGACAACTGTGAGCACCATCTCCTCCAGGTGCAGATCCTTCAAGCCCTCATGTCCCGTGAACCCGGAATGGACATGGCCATGGAGTTCTTCCAGGTGGACCAACAACAGGCCATAGACCGGTACTTTGATGCCCAAACAGACGAGTCACAATTTCTGGAAGAGGGCCATTGGTCCAAAACGTGGGGGTTCCCTTACCGGTTCTATCGTTCGCTCATACAGGCCGCGAAGGACAGGAACCGAAGGCTCGTTGCAATCAATGCCCCGAGAGGAATCATAAAACGCGTTGCCAGGGCAGGTCTCGTGGGTCTGAAACCGGAAGAGCGCGATCAGCTTGCAAAGAATATCGACTTGACTGATATAGAGCACCTAGCATTTATTCAAGAAATCTATAAAATGCATGCACATGGAAGTCTTAAGAATTTTGGCTATTTTTATGAGGCCCAATGTGCCTGGGAAGACACCATGGCGGAGAATATTGCAAAATACCTGGAAAGCCAGGGGAGGAAATTGATCGTTTTTGCCGGCAATGGACACATCCTAAACCGCTACGGGATCCCGAACAGGGTCGCAAGGCGTCTTTCCGTCTCCATGGCCATAGTCGTGCCATATGTAATAGGGAACTCAAAAGAGCTCAAAAAGGACGCAGCGGACTATATCTGGTTTACTCAATAGGGAATCCTTAGAAGGAGCCGGGCAATCAAAATGGGCCACCATCAACCTGAATTCCATTATTGTCCCGTGTGCGGCTGCCAATTGAACCAGGTCGTCTTGAAGGAAACAGAACCGGCGAGGCTGGTGTGTTCCGCCTGTCGGTTTGTTTTCTACCTGGACCCGAAGGTGGTGGCTTGCACCGTGATAGAACAGGAAGACCGGATTGTCCTCTTGAAGAGGGCCATGGAACCCCAAAAAGGGCGTTGGGTGATGCCCGGCGGATTCGTGGATCGCGGGGAAGAGATAAGAGCCGCTGCCTTGAGGGAAACATCGGAAGAGTGTGGCTTGGGGATCCGCATAAACGGACTCCTGGGTGTCTATTCCTATCCGGGGAATACCGAGGTGGTGGTCGTTTACTCCGCCCAATACGTCTCCGGAGACATTGTGGCTGGTGATGAGACACTCGAAGCAAGGTTTTTCGATCCAGGGGATATCCCATGGGACCAACTGGCCTTCCGGAGCACCAAGGATGCACTCAAGGATTTTTTTGCCACAAAAAAGGTGACTTTCTAAAAAGCTGATATATGCCTCAAGCGGCAGCCTATGAGCAACGAATGGGAAGCGAACCTGACAATCTTTTTCATATGCTTTCTAAACACGCCGGAGGGGATGGACGGTTATTTGGGGTTTAGCGGTACGCAGTAGTGAATGCGTGGGTTTAGGAGGCTTAAACCCCAAATAGCCGTCCATGTAGAAGTGAGTTGCCAAGTGCACTATGAGAAAGCACATGAAAAAGATTCTCAGATTCGCTTCTTTATACGCGTTGAATAAAGTGACTTCGTTGGAAGTCATTCAAAAAAAGAAAAGGAGTGGAAAGGCGCATGGAAATCAGACCCGAGAGGATCGATGGGTTAACCCCTCAAAAACGAAAAGCCGTCATGAAAAGATCCATGGAGGATATTTCCAATATTTTTGAGGATATTCGAAAGATTGTGGAAGATATCAAGGACCGCGGAGACGCGGTCGCCCTTGAACACTATCGCAAGCACAAAGACGACATCACGAACGCCGACCTGGAGGTCACCAGCGGAGAAATCGAGGACGCATACCGGCAGGTTGATCCGAAGGTGGTGGACTGTCTGAAAGCGGCCGCCGTCAACATCAGGCGCTTCCACCAGGCACAGATCGAACGCCAGATGTGGTCCATCGAGGTGGCAGAAGGCATCCTGGCCGGTCGCATCACAAGACCCATGGATATTGTCGGGTGCTACATCCCTGGAGGCACCGCCGTCTATCCCAGTTCCATCCTGATGACAGTCCTGCCCGCCAAGGTCGCGGGCGTCGAGCAGGTTGTGGCCGTCACACCGCCGTCCCCCGGAATGGTTGCGAATCCGGCAACGCTGGTCGCAGCCGATATCTCCGGATGCGACCGCATCTTCAAGGTGGGTGGCCCCTGGGGTGTTGCCGGCCTGGCCTTCGGAACGGAGACCATGCCGAGAGTGGATAAGATAGTCGGCCCCGGCAACAAATACGTCACCGCTGCCAAGATGCTGGTTTACGGGCAGGTGGATATCGATTCACCCGCCGGGCCCAGCGAAGCCCTGATCCTGGCAGACGAGAGTGGGGAATCGGGGTTGATTGCCCTGGATTTTCTGTCTCAGGTGGAGCACGATCCCGATTCCGCGGCAGTACTGGTCACCACTTCCGAAACCCTCGCAGAAGCCGTCTGTGGCATCATCCAAGAGGAATTTGAAAATCTTGCCCGAAAGGATATCCTCGAGATCTCCCTTTCTAAACACTCCCATGTGCTGATTGCAGAGGATATGGACCAGGCCATTGCATTCACCAATGAGTATGCCGCCGAACATCTTCAGATCATGACAAGGGAACCCTTCATCACCCTCAACAGGATCAAACATGCCGGATCCATTTTCATGGGGCCCTATGCCCCGGTGCCGGTGGGGGATTATGCCTCGGGAACCAATCATGTCCTGCCCACGGGTCAGTGTGCCAGGATGTTTTCAGGGTTGTCTGTGGATGACTTTATCAAGAAGCCCACTTTCCAGTACCTGAGCAAAAAGGGGTTGGCCGGGCTGAAAGACGTGGTGATCACCCTCGCCGAGGCGGAGGGGTTGCCCATCCATGCCAGGACCGTCAAGGCCCGGTTTGAATAGCAGTTCAGTATGTTTCGACTTGATTCATGACTTGATCAATGGTATGAGATTTCGCCAATCAAGCGTCATCTGAGGAGAGAGTATTTCACCACAAAAAGGAGGAACAGAAAAAATGGCTGATATCAAAGGTTATGACATGCCCGACGATCTCTATTACCATAAGGAGCACAGTTGGGCACGGGTGGATGGTGACAAGGTGACCGTTGGCATGACGGATTTTTTTCAAAAAGAGGCCGGTGACGTCGTTTTTATTGATCTCCCCGAGGAAGAAGACGAAGTGGAGCAGGGGGAAGTCTGCGGAAAGATACAGTCCCGAAAGTGGATCGGGAAACTGGTTGCCCCTGTATCCGGCGAGATCCTTGAAGTCAACGAGGATCTGGAAGAGGACACCAGCCTGATCAACTCGGATCCCTATGGCAAAGGCTGGGTGCTGGTCCTGGAGGCAAGCGACCTGGATAATGAACTGGAAAATCTCCTACAAGGTGATGCCGTTTCTGAATTTATAGAGAGTGAAATCAGAAGGGCCGAGGAGGAAAAGGCCAAGGCCTAACCCGGATCTGTCCGCCCACAAGTGCTGAAGAATCATGACTGATACCTGGCGTCTTTTCAAGAACCTGACGGATCCCCGATCCACGGCCCGGGGCCTGGCCATAGACGACAGCCTTCCCCAATCAGTGGCCCTCAATGGGTCCCCTCCCCTGCTTCACCTCTACACGTTCGTTCCCTCGGTCATTGTGGGGAAGTACCAGGACATTGAGGCGGCCCTCAAACTGGACCGCTGCCGGGCCAGGGGAATTGAATTCAACAGGAGAAGCACAGGCGGCGGCACGGTCATTATGGGACCCGAAATCGTCGCCCTGGGTTTCGGGATCAATGTGGACTATCCCGGCCTCCGGAGAGGTGTGGGAGGCCTTTTTGAGACCATGAGCCGTGTCCTCCTTAACGCATTGAGGAAAATCGGCGTCCATGCCCGTTTTCAGCCCAAGAACGACCTGGAGGTGGGAGGTAAAAAAATCGCCGGCCTCTCTGCCGCCTCCGAGACCGGTAAAAGTCTCCTCTTTCACACGAGTCTTCTGGTGGATTTTGATATTCCCCTGATGATGGACATCATGAATACCCCCTTGATCAAGGTCAGGGACAAGGGATACAACTGCTTCAGCCAGCGCATGACAACAATCAGGGAAGAACTCCATC